>JAFGDX010000153.1 GCA_016931875.1 Prolixibacteraceae bacterium | reverse complement strand
CCCTATGCGGTTCAATGGGATGAGCCGGAACGGAAAAAAGATGCGGCCAACTATTTCAGAGAGAATTTGCACCGCCTGCATTTGGGAATTGTGGGGCTGGAACTGTTACACGCCAACAAATCATCGGTAAGTGCAGAGGAAATAGAAAGTATCGATCAGAAACTGAATTTATGGGAAGGATCGATTTCAAGTTCTTTTAAAGTTGAAAACCAACGGGTAAATATTGAAACTGTCTGTCATCCCAAAAATGATTTAATAGCAATAAATATTAATTCAGAAATGTTAAAAACAGGGCAACTGGGAATAAAACTGCGTTTCCCCTATCCCACCGGAAACCATGCTGATGATGCCTGCGACTGGGAAAGCCCGGAAAAACATACTTCAGAAATTGTTGCTCAAAATAGTAACAACGCAATATTCAAACACAAAATTGACACAGCTGAATATTTTGTGAAAATTAGCTGGACAGGAGATGCAGAATTAAAACCAAAAGAACCACACTATTTTGTATTGCAGCCCGGAACAGAAAATTCTGAATTCTCGGCCACGGTTGAATTTAAAGGGGAAAACAATTTTGCGGAAGCACCCGGATTTGAAGAGGTAAAAAGTCTTTCCGCCAAAACGTGGGAAAACTACTGGGAAACCGGTGGCGCGGTTGATTTATCGGGAACGGAAGACCCGCTGGCAAAAGAACTGGAGCGCCGGGTGGTACTTTCGCAATACCTGGAACGAATTCAGTGTGCCGGAACACTTCCGCCACAAGAAACCGGGTTAACCTATAACAGCTGGTACGGAAAATTTCACCTCGAAATGCACTGGTGGCATGCGGCGCACTGGGCGCTGTGGAACCGCCCTGAATTTCTGGAGAAAAGCCTCGGTTATTATGCTGATATTTTTAAAAAAGCAAAACATAAGGCAGAAATCCAGGGATATAAAGGTGTGCGCTGGCCCAAAATGACCGATCCAACGGGTAGCGACAGTCCTTCGGGAGTGGGTGAATTTTTAATCTGGCAACAACCGCATTTTATTTATTTTGCTGAATTGTGTTATCGCGAAAATCCGACCCAAGCTACACTGCAAAAATATGCCGACCTGGTTTTTGCCACTGCTGAATTTATGGCCGACTTTGCCCGGCATGATAAGGAAAATGATCGTTACATTCTCGGTCCGCCGCTTATTCCGGCACAGGAAAGCCTGGAAAGGGAAAAAACCTACAATCCTCCGTTTGAAGTGGCATACTGGCACTGGGGTTTATCGGTTGCGCAAAAATGGCGTAAAAGAATGAACATGAAAACCAATTCCGACTGGCAAAAAGTAATTGTCGGATTACCTTCGTTTGCGCAAAAAAACGGGCTTTACCTGGCTGCTGAAAGTGCCCCTGATTCCTACGAAAATGAACATTACTATTCAGACCACCCGATGGTTTTGGGCGCTTTTGGAATGTTGCCCGGCACCGTGAAAATGGACACCATGATAATGAAAAACACATTCAGCCATATTGAAAAAATATGGAACTGGGAAAGTACCTGGGGCTGGGATTACCCCATGGCGGCCATGTGTGCCACACGTTTGGGCGAGCCTGAAAAAGCCATCGATCTTTTGTTGAAAGATGTTCAAAAAAACAGCTACCTGGTTAACGGGCACAATTACCAAACCTCGCGGTTGCGGATTTATCTGCCCGGAAACGGCGGACTGTTAACTGCCGTTGCTATGATGTGTGCCGGCTACGAAGGAAATACAAAAAACAACCCGGGATTCCCCGACGACTGGAATGTAAAATGGGAAAACCTGCAACCCGTATTTTAATTTTAACAAACCAAAAAACATGAAAAAAATTGTTGTTCTTGGCGCCGGTTTGGTAGGAAGTGCCATTGCCACCGACCTTTCGAAAAATCATGATGTAACAAGTGCTGATTTAAATTCTGAAGCATTTGAAAGATTCAAAGATCATCCGGAAATAAAAACGGTTTCAGCAGATTTAAACAACACCGAAAAGTTAAAAGAACTGGTGGCCGGCTTTGATTTGGTGGTTGGCGCCGTTCCCGGATTTATGGGTTACCAAACCATGAAAACGGTGATTGAAGCCGGCAAAAACATGGTTGACATTTCGTTTATGGCGGAAGATTTTATGCACCTCGACGGGTTGGCAAAAAAACACCACGTAACCGTTGTGGCAGATTGCGGTGTGGCACCCGGAATGGGAAATATCATTCTTGGCCACCACAACAAAAAAATGCACGTAAAAAACTATGAATGTTTGGTTGGCGGTTTGCCTGTAGTTCGCGAATGGCCGTATGAATACAAGGCTGTTTTTTCTCCCATTGATGTAATTGAGGAATATACCCGCCCGGCGCGGTTTGTTCAAAATTATGAAATGGTAACCAAAGAAGCGCTTTCCGATCCGGAATTAGTTCATTTCGACAGGATTGGAACCCTGGAATCGTGGAATTCAGACGGGCTGCGTTCGCTGATGCAAACCATGAAAAATATTCCGAATATGATTGAGAAAACACTGCGCTACCCGGGTTGTATTGAATATTTGAGGGTTTTGCGTGAATCCGGGTTTTTCTCTTATGATGAGATTGAAGTAAACGGCACCAAAATCCGCCCGATTGATGTTACTGCGAAATTGTTGTTCCCGAAATGGAAATTAAAAGAGGGCGAAGAAGATTTTACCATTATGCGCATTGTTGTTGAAGGAATTGAAAATGGCACTCCGGCAAAATATGTTTACAACCTGATGGATAAATTTGACCGGGAAACCCAAACCATTTCCATGGCCCGCACAACCGGCTACACCTGTGCTGCGGTTGCCAATCTCATTCTGGATGGTGGTTTTTCAAAAACCGGTGTTAATCCGCCTGAGTTTGTTGGCGAAAAAGAAGGAAACCTGACGTATATTCTGAAATACCTGAATGAACGGGGTGTGGTTTATAAAACTACCGCCGAAAAAACAGATTCACCTTCAGCAAAAAAATAAGCCGTTATTTCGAGAAATAGATCAAAAACTTTTCTTCGCTGTGTTTGTCAACCCAGTGTTTTAACCCCAAACTTGTGGCCTTGTCAATCAACGGAGCTGTTAAAAAAGGTGCTTCCAGTTCAAAAATCTGTCCTTCCTGCAAATGTTTTAAATCGGCTATCACCTGGTTTACGGGCTGTTCTCCTTCAGCAAGCATTTCAGAAGCATTTAGCCGCTGCGCGATTTTTTCCTTTGAAAACCAATCCGGTGTGCGATAGTTGTACTGCGCCCCTTCGTCACCCGAAATCAGTTCCTGCCCTACTTCTTTCCGCAGCCGGTTGATCAGCTCTTCCGTTTTTACGTTTCCGATAGATGCAGCCTGCTGCAAGGTGGCAATTTTGGCCACGGTTTTACGTAATACCGGATTTTTTAACTTTTTAAAAGCCGGCGCATATTCAATCAAAACATCCTCCAGTTCAGGATACGTTTCAATAAGTTCCAGTACCTTGGTTTTTGGAGTTATGATGAGATTTTTTTTCTGTTCCATTTCTTTTTATTTGTATGATAAAATTCGTTGTTCTCCTTCCAGGGCGCGGTATCCTGTTAAATCCTGCGAAACCTCAAGTGTTCCCAAATACTCACCAGCTTCATTTCTCAAAGCAAAATATTCAATATGAATCATTTTCCCTTTCATATTGATCCAGAACGGAGCCCGGTTTTGCCGTCCGCTTTTAAAATCATCCAGAATTTTATCGACAATATGTGCGCTGGCCGGTGGATGGCAGTGACGGACATCGCGGTTTAGAATGGCCCGGTTGCGCTGAAAGATACGATCGCTGCTTTGTGAAAAATATTTTACCTTATCGTTTTTGTCCACAAAGGTCATATCAACCGGCAGAGTATTCAAAATTGCCAGCAACTCTTCTGCCGAAAAACCGCCGGTGGCCAACTGAATGTTTCCGCCCTCCTTTTGTGCCGTATTGATATTTTCCGGCTCCAATCCGTCCGGTTTCCATTCCACCTGAGGATCGTACAAACAATAGCCAATTTCCAGCGACTGTTTTTGCACTTCGTACCAGTCGCCATCGGCTAATGTGTCCATCAGCATCGGGAAAAGGATTTCCTCTTCCTTAATGGTCATCTCGAATACGCCTTTTAACGCAGGGAGTAAAACAATCTCGGCCGAGGCCAGTAAATCTTCTTTGCTTAACCCGGGGGTTTGTAAAATTTCGATGCTGCCTTTTATCAGTTCACGGATTTCATCGTGTTTTCCCCACATTACTTTGGGTGGTCCGGTAATTCCCGCTTTTTCGAGGTAGGGAAAAATGAGGTATTCTTTGCGCTGATAGTGTTTGTCAACATCCATCAACTGGTTAAACGCCCCCAGTATTTCCAAAACTTCTTCAGAAAAATTGTTGTCCGGTGTGTATCTCAGAGAAAGAATTCGTTCCGTAGTGAGATCGGAAAGCCGTTTTAACGCTTTGTTCTCTTCAATTAAAACATCCACCGGATGCCCCTCGGGAATTGACTTTGAAGTGGATAAATCAACCGTTCCCTGTAAAACAGCCGAGTGTGCATCGCAAAGCCGTAAAACTTCTTCTTCGGGCAACCCTTCCATAATCAGTTCCTGTTCTACTTCCACTACTTCACCGTAAGGAATATTGCTCAGGTTTAACAGCAGTTCCTGTCTCACCGATTCCTGCGAGCCCCCGTGATGAAGTTTCAGAATTAATTCCTTTAGTTTCGTCTTTCTGAATTTTGAATTGTCAATGTGTTCACTCATATTTTTTATTTTTTAAACTTTACTGAAAAAGGCCGGCAAAGTTGGTTTCTCTTTTTTCGAAAATAATTTAGATGATTTTCAGCTCATATCCAAAATTAATGAAAAGGTAAAAAAAACATCCTTCGGAATTATTATACATTCGCCCCGGCAATCAACCACTTTGTATAACCATTCACGAAGGATGTTTGTCATAAACTACCCTTTTTCTCTATTTTCGTTCCACACTCCAACCAAACTTTAACCCGAAAATAAACCAGGCCAGGGCAATTGTTCCAAGTGCAAAAATGGTATCGCCAATAACCCGGAGCCATTTAAATGTTTCAATATAGGGCTGCTGAAGAAATTCAGCCGAACGGGCATACCACAAACCTTCCTGCACACTGGCCACCGTTTGCGCCAACCCAATAGGTAAAACACTGATTAACACCATAGCTGCCAACCCAATATTAATGCTCCAGAAAGAAAATTTTATCCAGCGGTCTTTCCATACCACTTCCTTATTCATATCGCGCAACACAAAAAGCATCAAACCAATTCCCAGCATACCGTAAACACCAAACAATGCCGTGTGCCCGTGAACCGGTGTGGTATTTAACCCCTGCATATAATACAATGCAATGGGCGGATTGATCAGAAATCCGAAAATACCGGCGCCAACAAGGTTCCAGAAAGCTACTGCAATAAAGCTGTAAACCGGCCATTTGTATGCTTTCATCCATTCGGTGGCGCGGCTGATTTTTAAATTATCCCAGGCTTCGTAGCCCATTAAAACCAGGGGCACCACTTCGAGTGCGCTGAAGGTTGCTCCCAGCGCCATCACCGCTGTAGGTGTTCCGGTAAAATACAGGTG
>JAFGDX010000152.1 GCA_016931875.1 Prolixibacteraceae bacterium | reverse complement strand
AGAGATGGCAGAGTGGTCGATTGCGGCGGTCTTGAAAACCGTTGAACCGAGAGGTTCCGGGGGTTCGAATCCCTCTCTCTCCGCAAAAATCCATCAGGTTACAACTGATGGATTTTTTATTTGTTTTTCTGTTAATAACTTTTAAGCTGAAAACCACAACAAGTGTGTTTTTACGGGTTAAAAAAGTTTAGGTAATATAAATTGAATTATTATATTTGCACACGCAAAAAGAAACACGGGTGTAGCTCAGTTGGCAGAGCACTGGTCTCCAAAACCAGGTGTCGGGAGTTCGAGTCTCTCCTCCCGTGCAAGAAGCTGTAGAAATACAGCTTTTTCTTTTTTATCACCAATTCTTTTTTCTATGTTCAATAAAATTTTAAACGATGGAAATTGATGTCTTTATTCCCTGTTTTATTGACCAACTCTACCCGCAAACAGCCGCCTCGTGTATTGCCGCGCTGGAAAAAGCCGGATGCAAAGTAAATTACAACCCGGAACAAACCTGCTGCGGACAACCGGCATTTAACAGCGGTTACTGGAAAGAGGCAAAAACATTGGCCATAAAATTTCTGAACGATTTCTCAGAAGCCAGAACCATTGTTTCCCCATCCGCATCGTGCTCCGGTTTTATAAAAAATTATTACGAACGTTTGTTAAAGGAAGAAAAATCATACCTCCGCCGGTTGGAACAACTCGCTCCGCGTATTTTTGAATTCTCCGATTTCCTGGTGAACCAACTGCATTTCACCAACTTTGAAGCCACTTTTAACCACAGGGTTACTTTTCATGACTCGTGTGCAGGATTGCGGGAATACGGTATAAAAGAAGAACCCAGAAAACTGCTTCAAAAAGTACAGGGCCTGGAGTTAATTGAAATGGAAGATACGACCACCTGTTGTGGTTTTGGCGGTACTTTTGCCGCCAAATTTCATCATATTTCGGCAGCAATGACCGAACAAAAAATAGAATATGCCCTAAACACCGGAGCGGAATATATCATTTCCACAGAAGCATCGTGTCTGATGAATTTGGAAGCCTACATAAAAAAACAAAAGCTACCTGTTAAAACCATCCACCTGGCCGATGTTTTAGCCGGCCATTTGATAAAAAAGAAGCTGTAAACTAAAAAATCTGCATTTTATGTAATTTCCGGTAATGACCGTCAAGTTGAAAGAGTTCTTCATGTGTTCCTAATTCCACAATTTTACCTTTGTGAATAACACAAATCAGGTCGGCATTTTTTATGGTTGACAAACGATGTGCAATTACCAGAGAGGTCCTGTTCTTCATTAAATTACCAAGGGCATCCTGCACCAGTCTTTCCGATTCGGTATCCAGTGCTGAGGTTGCTTCATCCAGAATTAATATAGGCGGATTATTAAGCACCGCACGGGCAATAGAAATTCGTTGTTTTTGCCCGCCCGACAATTTATCACCCCTGTCGCCAATCGGGGTGTCATAACCCTTTTCATATTCCATAATAAAATCGTGGGCATTGGCAATTTTGGCGGCATTTACAACACTTTCGGTTTTTGGATTTTCGATTCCAAAGGCAATGTTGTTAAAAAAGGTATCGTTAAAAAGAATCGGTTCCTGGTTCACATTTCCTATCAAGCTCCGCAGACTTTTGATTTTCAAATCGCGCAGGTCAATCCCGTCAATTTCGATTTTTCCGCTGGTAACGTCCCAAAAGCGGGGAAGTAAATCAACCAGGGTGGTTTTACCCCCACCCGATTTTCCTACAAATGCAATGGTTTTCCCTTTTTCAATTTCCAGCGAAATATCTTTCAAAACGGGTGCGGTGCCGTAGGAAAAAGATACATTTTTAAAACTGATCCGATGTTTAAATTCGGTAATTTCAACCGCATCTTTTTTCTCAACAATATTGGTTTCGGTTAATAATATCCGATCAATTCTTTCCATGGATGCCAGTCCTTTTTCAACACTGTAAAGTGCAGTTGAAAAGGCCTTCGCCGGGTTGATAATATTATAGAAAAAAACCAGGTAGCCAATAAACCCAGCGGCATCGAGTGAACTATCGCCACGTAAAATAAGTTTTCCGCCGTACCATAAAACCACAATTATAAGCACGGTACCCAAAAATTCGCTCACCGGATGGGCCAGAAATCTCCTCCACATGAGCTGATTCATAATATGAAAATAGTTCTGATTTTCTTTTTCAAATCGTTCAGTAGCTTTCTTCTCGGCATTAAACGATTTAATCACCCGCAACCCTGAAAGGTCTTCCTCGATTATCGATAAAATTTCACCCATTTTATCCTGGCCTTTTCTCGATTTCTTTTTCAGACTTTTACCGATGGCCCCGATGATATACCCTACAACCGGGAAAACAACAAATACAAACAAAGTAAGGCTCCAGCTCATATAAATCATTACTCCTATTGAAACAATAATCAAAATGGGATTTTTAATCATCATATCCAGCGAGTTCATAATGGAGTTTTCAACCTCATTCACATCGTTGGTCATGCGGGCCATAATATCACCTTTTCTTTCTTCCGAGAAAAAGCCCAGAGGCAGGTGAATAATTTTTTTATAAATCATTGAACGGATATCGCGAACAACGCCGTTTCTTATGGCTACAATCATAAAATTGGCGAGGTAATAAAATCCGGTTTTCAAAAAAACGTTCAAAACAATAAAAAGCCCGATTAAAACGAGTGCTTTTTCGTGGCCCGATTGCTGAATGATATGGCTAATGTAGTAATTTACATTTTCGGTTATTGATGCAATACTTAAACTTAGCTGGGGTTTTACCAAAACCAGTTCCTGTGTGCCAAACAAAATTTGAAGCGACGGGATAAGCAATAAAAATGAAAATGCCCCAAAAATGGCGCTTAAAAAATTATAAATAATATTTAAAATCAACTTCCATTTATATGGAGGAACAAACCGGCGAAGCAGTTTAAGAAAATCTTTCATTGAATAGTTTTATGTGAACGTTAAAAAATTCCTGTATAATTTTGCGGAGTAATTTTTTTCAGTTCAGTCTTTATTTGTTCACCAACCTTGAGCGAATCGATAAAATTGTGAATGGCATTTTTATCAATTATTTCATTTTTCCGGGTAAGGTCTTTTAACGCTTCGTAAGGATTAGGAAAAAACTCGCGCCGCAAAATGGTTTGAATGGCTTCAGCTACCACCGCCCAGTTCTCTTCCAAATCTTTTTGAATAGCTGGTTCATTCAGCAACAATTTATTCAACCCTTTTAATGTTGATTTTATGGCGATAATAGTATGACCGAACGGAACACCAATAAAACGTGTTACGGTTGAATCGGTTAAATCGCGCTGTAATCTTGAAACAGGCAATTTGGAAGCCAGCTGTTCAAAACCGGCATTGGCAATGCTGATATTTCCTTCCGAGTTTTCAAAATCAATGGGATTTACTTTGTGTGGCATGGTTGACGAACCTACCTCCCCTTTTTTTATTTTTTGCTTGAAATAGTTCATAGAAATATATATCCAAACATCGCGGTTCAAATCCAAAATAATATTGTTAATGCGTTTCAATGCATCGAAAATGGCGCTGTGATTATCGTAGTGTGAAATTTGCGTGGTAAACTGCGAGCGGTTTAAACCCAGTTTTTCCTTGCAAAACCGGTTGGCAAACTCTTCCCAGTCAATTTCCGGATAAGCAACAAAATGCGCGTTAAAATTCCCGGTGGCGCCCCCAAATTTGGCATCAATTGAAATGGATTTCAGATGCACCAGCTGAACCATAATCCGCTCAATAAAAACCTTGATTTCTTTTCCAAGTTTTGTGGGCGAAGCAGGCTGGCCATGTGTTTTAGCCAGCATGGGAATATTTTTCCATTGGGCGGCCAGTGTCAGCAGTTTTTCAATCAATTCCTGAAGCAACGGGTAATATTCGTTTTCCAGCGCATCCTGAATCGATTTTGGAATGGCCGTATTATTGGCATCCTGCGATGTAAGTGCAAAATGGATAAACTCTTTGTATTTTCCAAGTTCGAGCTTATCAAATTCCTCTTTGATAAAATATTCAACCGCTTTAACATCGTGGTTGGTTATGCTTTCAATATCTTTAATACGCTGTGCATCTTCAACCGAAAAATTAGTATAAAGGTCCCGCAGCTTTTCAAACTTTTCTTTCGGAACATCAGCAAGTTGGGGAAGCGGAATTTCAGAAAGTGCAATAAAATATTCAATTTCAGTAAAAAGCCGATATTTTATAAGGGCATATTCACTAAAATATTTCCAAAGATTTTCTACTTTATTGTTATAGCGCCCATCAACGGGAGAAATGGCCGTTAAAGCATTCATTTTCATTTTAATTCTTTTAATGACCGTGCAAATTTAACAATTTACACGGATCTGAATTTTGAATAAACCAATATTTAACCAACTTTAATAAACAAGCTGTGAATTGATTAAATTTAGTGCAGCAATTATTTTTGGCAATTAAAAATATTTCTGAAATTGCAGGAGAGAAACAAGCCGAAGCAAAAAAAGCAAAAGCTTAAAACCGTAATCTACTGAAATACAAAATGAAAATAGCAAAACATATCATCTTCACTTTCTTATTTTTTTCATGCTTTTTGGTTTTGGGACAGGAAAATAATAAAAAGCTGGTATACAAATTCAACATAAAACAGGAAATAACCAAAGCTACATGGAGACAAACCATGCAGGCCTTTCATGCGGCAGACACACTTGATGCCGATGTTTTTCTTATTCATATGAATACTTATGGAGGAACAGTTTTGGATGCGGATTCCATCCGGACAAAAATTCTGGAAAGTAACATTCCGGTTTATGTTTTTATTGACAATAACGCAGCATCGGCTGGGGCTCTTATTTCCATTGCCTGCGACAGTATCTACATGCGACCCGGGGGAAGCATTGGTGCTGCAACTGTAGTAAATCAAACCGGGCAGGCCATGCCCGACAAATACCAAAGTTATATGCGTTCAACCATGCGCGCCACCGCTGAAGCCCATGGCAGAGACACCCTTATTTCGGGTAACGACACCATTTACCAGTGGAGGCGCGATCCGAAAATTGCTGAGGCCATGGTTGATGAACGTGTGTACATTGAAGGAATTGTTGACACCGGACAAGTATTAACTTTTACACCTACCGAAGCCATAAAATACGGTTACTGCGAAGGAACAGCAGAGAATACGGATGAAGTTTTAAAACAAGTGGGAATAGAAGAGTACAATATTGTAGAATACGAACCCAGTTGGATAGAACGAATTATTGGCTGGCTTGTTCACCCTGTTATTTCGGGTATTTTAATCATGGCAATTATCGGCGGAATATATTTTGAAATGCAATCGCCCGGAATTGGTTTTCCACTTGGAATAGCCATTATAGCTGCTGTAGCCTATTTTGCACCGTTATATCTCGAAGGCCTGGCTGCCAACTGGGAAATTATTGTTTTTATTCTCGGAATTATCCTGGTTGCCATAGAAATTTTTGTCATCCCCGGCTTTGGCGTCGCCGGAATACTGGGGATCTTATTCATTTTTACCGGATTGGTTTTAAGCCTGATAGACAATGTAAATTTTGAATTCGAACACGTAGAAATGCGGGGAGTAGGAATTGCGGTAACAACCGTCGTACTTGGAATTTTTGGTGGATTTATCCTGGCATTGTATCTCGGAAACAAAATTTTCAGCGCTCAGGCCGGTCCGTTTAAAAACCTCTCTTTAAAAACCGTACAACATAAAAACGAAGGTTATATTAGTGTTGAAAGTTCATTTCTTTTATTAAAGGGCAAATCAGGAACAGCAAAAACAGTTTTACGCCCTGGAGGTAAAGTTCTGATTGAGGATGAAGTCTACGATGCCGTTGCGGAAAGCGGGTTCATAGATAAAGACGAAAAAATTATTGTAACCAAAGTTGAAGCAACCCAGTTGTATGTTGAAAAACAGGAGGAATAAAAAAACTCTGTTCACTCAATGTAACAAAATGGTTGACCTTAATTTGCGGAATACACCATTTTTATAAAACAACATGCTATTAATTGCTTTTCAATAAAAAAGGCAAGCCATTTCTGACTTGCCTTAACCCTGTGTTTTTATCTTTTTTATTCTTTCTTTTTTGCTGTTCGTGCGTTTCT
>JAFGDX010000151.1 GCA_016931875.1 Prolixibacteraceae bacterium | reverse complement strand
TTAATGATTAAATACCAGCATCACCTGAATGCCGCTTCCGGCAAACAACATTTCACCGGTTCCCTGTGTGGGAATGTTGTACTTTTTAGGATTGATGTAACCCATAAAATAAAGTGATATTTTGTTCATTTGTTTTTGCCAGTTTACAAAGTTGTAGGCCGAATGGTTTGTCCAGTCATAATAAACAATTGCACTCAAGTTGTCGAACAACCCAATGGGGTACGACATATTCAGCAGGGAGAAAGTGGTTGTGTTTTCAAAGTTGAACGGTTTTTTATCAACTGAAACCACCAGTTGTTCGCAGGTGGCAGTTAAACCGTTTCCAATTCCAAATGTATAATCCATGCCCACATTTATCATTTCCTGGTTGGTAAACATGCCCAAATCACGGTTTTTGTTTATCCAGGCAGCTTCCAGCCAAAGCCCAACAGTTACATCAAGTTTGGTATCAAACGCAAACCGGTTTTCCGGAATATTTTTATAATGGTTGTCAAACCCCGTCATTTCAAAGTTGCTGGCCGAACGGTGATGATATGTAAATGCGGCTTCTCCTTTTAAAACAGGGATTTGAATCCGGCCGCCAAATTCAGGGGTATTTTTTACAGTTGGCATGGTTTCCCAGCCCTTGGTGTTTTTGTTCCCAAGAAGCGCCCATGCCCAAATATTGGCGTTGTTGAGGAAGTAGTAGCGGCCTAAAATCCCCCAAACACCATCGGTTAATCGCAGCGGATCGCGCGGGTCTACCTGGTCGAACCACATCAGTGGGCGAAGCAGCGAAGCCGAGCCAAAATTGATTTTTTGCAGGCCCGCACGAATTTCCAACTGGCGGGTTGAAAACCTTGCCCAAAGGCGGTAGGGTTTTATCTTTCCTGAAGTGCTGACAGAATCAAAAGGCTGAATTCCCAAATTTCCGTATGCATTTGCTGAGGCTTCAAAATCGATCAGTTTGTTTGCCGGTTGTTTAATTTCATAATTTATTTGCGGAATGTAACGGCCACCGCTCCACCAAGGGATTTCATTGTTCGGATTAACGTGTGTGTATGCAGAAAACTGCCCCTTGAACAAAAACGAAGCATTGGTTTCCGCTTTTTGTTCTTGCGCCACAACTTTTCCTGTGTACAACAGAAGAGCAAAAAATATTATAATATGTTGTTTATTTAGTTTCATTACTATTTCGTGGAAATATTCCATAAAAAACTAAATTGGCATATTCCATAATCAACTCTTGCATTGAAGTGTATATTTCCAGTAGTTTTGGATCAGAAAATATTTCCGCGGCTTTGTTGTTGAGATAGAAAACAAAATCGAGTTTTAAATCTTTTCGGATTATCCCTTGTTTCTGTGCCACTGACAAATCCTGCCGTACCTCGTGCGAAAATTCATCTGCTCTTTTCAGCCAATGTTCCTTTAATCCCAGTTTCTCGTTACTGAAAATATCATTGATAAATTCTGCACTAATTTCTCTTGTTCCTTCAAATTTTAGCAGTAATTGTTCTTTCATTTTCTCTTCAAATGAAATATCGCGAGACATTATTTCGCGGTATTTTTCAATCGATTCATCTATGATTTTATCAATCACCTCCCGTCCTAATTCAGCCTTGTTGGAAAAAAAACGGTAAAACGTCATTTTACTCACATTGGCTTCCCGGCAAACTTCTTCTATGCTTACCCGCCTTATTCCATGTTTCCAGAACAATTCTTTGGCTGTTGAAAGTATATCAGAATATTTTTGACTATTTGTATTCATTTGAACGATTTTGATACAATTATACGATATTTATAATAAAATACAAAAATCGTAATATATTTTCTTGTTCGTTTTGTAATTAACGAACATTCTCTTTGTGGTTTTTTTTGATGAACCCGAAATGTATTGTGGCATGTTTGCTGATTTTAGGGTTCATTATTCTGATTTGAAATGTAATAATTGCTGATTTTTTGAACTTGTATGTTTTTTATTGGAAGTATCCGAAAAAGAAAATGGAGAATTAATGGGAAAAATATACCTTTAAAATATGAACCGGAAATAACGGTTAAAAGAAAAGCTAGTTATTGTAAGGGTTGCTGATGAGCAGCCCTTATTTTTTTGAAACAACTGCTAAAATATGAATGAAGAAACACTGGTATGCTGTTGTATACCAGTGTTTTTTTAATTTTGAGAATGTTTTGATTGAATTATCTGTTTCTTTTCCGGAAAAGCTGTATTACTGTTGTTGTGTTAAATTGAAGGTTTTGATTTAATAACTTATGTCATTAATTGGCGGTGTAGAAATGCTTTGATGTTGACAGATTGAGATTTTACTAAATAACTACGGTGTCGTTTTTCAATAAAAACCATTGGAAAAAGGAATTTGTTTTTAAAAATGAAATTTTCTAATTTTACCGGACAAACCCTTATTTTTTATCTTTCTTAATACGAAAATGGGCAGCTTTGAAGAGAGTTGCCCCCTTTCTTTCCTCAGGGGGTAACCAGTTGGCAAAACAAAATCAGTTTTTTTATTTGTGAGACTCAGATTTCAGGAGTGGGTGAACTGAAATTTGTTTGTCGAACAATCCCGATGAAATCGGAGGGTATAATACCCCGCAGCTCTGCTGCAGAATAAGTTTCCAAAGCTTGTTTTGGGGTTTCATACCCGTTGATTTGTTAAATTTTTTCCTGGGGTAGGATATTTTTCTTTCGGTATTGAGACGGATTTATACCTTCTTTTTTACTGAAAAGATTGCTAAAGTAATAAATGGACTGAAACCCAAGTTCGTTGCTTATTTCTTTGATGGTTTTGTCGCTGGAAATAAGCAGTTCCTTGGCACGCATTAGTTTAAGCTGCAAATGATACTGGCCCGGAGACACACCTGTAAACTTTTTGAACATTTTTCGAAAATAGGAATAACTTACATTATGTTTTCCGGCAAGTTCTTCAAGGTCAAATTCCCGTGAAATATTTTGCCGCATTAAAAATCGTACCTCTTCAATTACTTTAGCTATTCGTTTTCCGGAAAAACCTTTTTGTTTCTCAAAAGAAATGATATATCCGAGAAGTTTTACTATCATTCCCGAAGCAATGTGCTGGAAGCCGGGCTGTTCTTTTTCCGCAAGGTCAAAAATCTTTAAATAGGTGTCAATAATTTCTTCTTTTATACCTGTGTGAATTACCGGCTGTGCGACAGAAAACAGCGGATGCATCATAAATTTTTCAGCAACTTTACCTTCAAAACCAATGTAGTTTTCAACCCATCCTGTTTTTGAACTGGGTTTGTAGCGATGCCATTCGTTTGGAAAAATAACAAATAAACTCCCCGGTTTTAACTGAAATCTGCCGTATTTGTTTTCAACAGTTCCTTCTCCGTGTGTGATGTAATTGATTTGATATTCATTTAAAATGCGTCCTTCATCCCACTGAAAATAGTAACCCGACGGGTGATTGAGCGAGGGGTAATTTTCGTTGGGTTTTACCGATGAACTTCCGGCAACATTTAAATAAATACCCCAGTCGGTATCTTCGGGGCCCGTGGTTAAATATTTGAAATTATTTTTCATTCTTTCTATGAGGTGAAATGAATTCGTTCCGGTTTGTAAAATAACATAAAATTTAGTGTCAAAAAGTATAAATAATATGCCAAAATAAATATTGTTTCTGTTTGTTTATGTATCTATTTTTGAGAATTGATATTGTGAAAACGATATCAAAAATTTAAAACTAAATTATAAACAGATAAAATCAAACTCTTATGAATGTAATTCTTGGAATCTTATTTCACTCGCTGGGTGGCGGTGCTTCAGGAAGTTGGTACATGCCATACAATTGGGTGAAAAAATGGCGATGGGAAATTTATTGGATTACCGGTGGGATTTTCTCATGGCTTATTATGCCATTATTGGCTGTGGTGTTAACAATTCCCGACTGGCAGGGAATTTTACAAGCCACCAGCGGAAGCGTAATCCGCAATACCTACATTATGGGTTTGTTGTGGGGGATAGGTGGCCTGACTTACGGGCTGGCAATCCGCTATCTGGGCATGTCGCTGGGAAATTCAGTGTTGCTGGGGATTACTTCTGTTGTTGGCTCTCTGGGGTTACCGGTTTTACGTGACATTCCGGGGCTCGCCGAAGTTATTCCGGCAGGTTTGGCATTTTCCGAATTATTTGGCAGCACAGGCGGGCGAATCGTTATTCTTGGAATTGTGATTCTTTTAGCGGGAATTATTTTGAGTGGTTGGGCAGGAATCAAAAAAGACAGGGATATTGGAATCGTAAAGGAAGGGGTTAACAGTGAATTCAAGCTTTCGAAAGGATTACTGATTGCAATAGTTTCGGGTGTTTTGAGCGCTTTTTTTAGTTTTGGAATCGATGCCGGCAAGGAAATGTCTGCCGTGGCAAGATCCCTGGCTGTAGAACAAAGCTATCCGTTCCTGACACAGGAGGGCGGAAATTTTAAATACCTCTTCGAAAACAACATCATCTTTTTTGTTATTCTCTGGGGGGGCTTAACCACCAATTTTATTTGGTCAACGGCACTCATTCTTAAAAACAAAACGGGTGGTGACTTTGTCGACAAAAAAACTCCGTTATTGCGAAATTATTTGTTTTGTGCGTTGGCCGGAACCACCTGGTTTCTGCAGTTCTTTTTCTACGGAATGGGTGAAACAAAAATCGGGAATGGCGCCAGTTCGTGGACGCTCCACATGGCTACCATCATTCTAACCGCAAATATGTGGGGATTTTACCGGAAAGAATGGAAGGGAGTTTCAAAAAGTACCTATAACATGATACTTGTTGGAATTGGTGCAATCTTGCTTTCGGTAATTGTTATTGGTATTGCAAAATGGCTGTATCCTGAACTAAATGCATTGGGATAATGAAACGGGTTGCTTTTAAAATGATTTTAAATGAAGGGCA
>JAFGDX010000150.1 GCA_016931875.1 Prolixibacteraceae bacterium | reverse complement strand
TGAAACGTCGAATCCATATCCGGAGTAATATCCGGTTCTGAACCTGTGAAAGTTACGGATTCGCCACTGCAAATAGTAGTTGAAGAAGCCACAATTGTATTGTTTGTTACATTGTCAGGGCAGGCAGCAACTTCAAATGCCGGTGTGTTATTAATTTTGTCGGGAATATTTTTGAATGTGTTAAAAGAGAAAGCATTTATTCCAAAAAACAGAATAAGAAGTAAAGTTAAGGCAGTTTTGTTTTTCATCGTACTGTTTATTATGTACAATGTTTGGGCACTGTAAAATTAAGGAGTTCTCCTCTCAAATAAAATACCTACTATTCCCAATTTAAGACAATCTGAAGTGTTTTTTGTTTTTTAATTCTTTTGCAAAAAAGCTTATTTTGCCCATATACAAAGGCTTGTATTTGTAACCATATGATTTTTAAGCTGGTGAATATGTTGTAGAAAATGAAATCTAATTTCCTGCTTTACTTCCCAAAAATATAGATAATTGACAATTGCTGTTGCTGGTCTAAATCTTTCCAGTCGATTAAGTGAAACGACAGGTTAAAGGTGCCGCTTACGCGTTCATGATTGATAAAATACCAGATGGCATCAGTTCTCCAGTAGTTTTTTACACGGTAAAAAAGATCGCCGGATTTGAATTTATGACCTGCACCCGAACTCAGCACCGATTTTATACCAATGTTTTTGTATTTGCCTTTGGTTTCGGCAAAAAAACTGGTGGTAGTCTGAAAACCGTTGGTCACGCTTCGTTCTCTGAATGACGAGCTAAGTACACCAGCTTTTATATACCCTGAAAACGGGGAACCGGGATTGGTTTTAACTCCTGCCTGCACAGCATATCCCAGATAATCTTTAATGTGGTCACCCGGAATATCGATAGCAGGGCCGGCGTCATGAAACATCAGAACATAATTATGAAAGAAAAGATTTTTATAAAATATTTCACCTGAAAACCCGGCCGTAAAATTTTCACGTTTGTTTTCGGTCTGGCGGCTTACCCAGTCAACAAAACCGTTTTGGTGCCCCCAGTCCCACCTGATTTCGCCAAACAAACCTTCAATGTTGGGGCGGTAATAAAGCAATGTATCAGTTAACATGGCCAGCGGAAAATCAATTCTTCCGCGCCGCGGAAATGCGCCAAAAAGAAAATCCTTATTTTTATCGGAATATTGATAATACAAAGTAAGTTTGGGTTTGTGGTAGTCAATATCGCTGCCAAATTCAAGCAATTGACTCAATCCGCCGCGAAACCGGTGGCCCTCCTTTTCCACTCCAATTTCAAAAGCGCCGCGACTTCCCAGAATGGTTTGCGGCAAAGCTTTTTCACTAAAATATTCGCGGTTGTCGCCAATTCCTTCAAACAAAACCTGGTATTCAAAATTTTGCGATTTTGCAAAAAAAGCAACAAAAATAAATAGTGTGGCAAGTAGTTTTTTCATATTTCGAAATTTCTGCAACGAAAGTAGCAAATACTTTGAAACACTCGCAACGCAAATCATCTGAATTCTCATCGATTAAAATGAAAATGTTAAATAAGAAATAAGGAAAGTGAAAGTGAAATTTTCCACTGAAAATGCCAACTGATCACTGGCAACTGATCTCTCTCTTCAGTCGCACAGAATATAATTGTCTCTTCGCGGATTGATAATCAGCACCGGCAGTTTTCCGGAGTTCCGCACAATTTTTTTTTCGGGCAACCCAACCAGCAAATCAAGCGGCGTGATGGTTGAGCTTCCCAAAACAGTGAGAAAATCAAAATCGGATGCGAGCGCCAGTTTCAGTGCTTCGTCTGCAATGGCAAGGCTGTTTTTTTGCCCTTTGAAAATTTTGTGCTGAAGCTGAAACTTTTGAAATAATTTTTTGGTCAGAAACACATTTCGGGTTACCTGTTTTATGTTTTCGCGGTTTTTATCGTTGGCAGCCACAACTACAATAAGAGTTTGGTTAAACCGTCCGAAATAAGACGACCACAACGCGCTGTCGCTGTTTTCTTTGCGTAAATCAACCGGCAAAACCAGGCGCTTGTATTCAGAGACGGTTTCGTGCTGTTCATCAACAAATAAAAAGGGAACGGGGCTTTCGGTTACGGCATGCGAATATTTTTTAAATTCAAATTTTCCTGCAATCAAAAAAATCGCCTCCCAATTATCCGAAAGTTTTTCAGGCAAATTTTTAACCCGTTCAGAAAGAAGAAGTGTTGAAACCTCCAAACCCGGAATTTCGTTTTTTAACGGATTTGTGTATTCATCAAGCCGGGCTTTGAAAAGAGGGTGGTTTTTCTTTTGTTTTTTGGAATAATTATAACACAGGCACAACTCTTTCTGAAAAATGAAGGCTATTTTTATTCCATTCAAAATAAGTATTTTATCAAATGGGGTTAACGACAAAAGCACAACTATTTTCTGGTTCTTTTTTTGGGTCATTCCATTTTTTGTCAAAACTAACAATTCTGGCCGACATAAATATGAACACCGGCTTTTTCATTCCAAAAGAATTGAACAAGTTTTTTTTGAAAAATAATAAAAGTACAATGTGAAATAAATCAGTTATGTTTGGCCGGGAATTCTCTATTTTTAGACGATAAAATTATTTAGTTGCATGATAAATAAACAGTTGCTACAACCGGAAAGTATTGCAATTATCGGCGCCTCGAACAATATTTCAAAACCCGGTGGAAAGATTATCAAAAACTTAATTGATTTTGGTTTTAAAGGAGAAATTTATGCTGTTAATCCGAAAGAGACACAGGTACAGGGAATTCCGTCATTTTCATCGGTGGAAGAATTGCCTTCGGTTGATTTGGCGGTGTTGGCCATTCCTGCAAAATTTTGTTTACATGCCGTTGCAACATTAGCCGAACAAAATGATACAAAGGCATTTATAATTATTTCGGCTGGTTTTGGCGAAACCGATGAACAGGGCCGTAAACTGGAGAATGAAATTGCAGAGCTTGTAACAAAAAATGAGGGTTGTTTAATTGGCCCGAACTGTATTGGAGTAATGACACCCACGCATGCCAGTGTTTTTACCACGCCTGTTCCAAAGTTAACCACCGATGGTTGCGATTTTATATCCGGTTCGGGCGCCACAGCGGTTTTTATCATCGAATCAGGAATTCCGAAAGGATTGCGGTTTGCCAATGTTTTTTCGGTTGGAAACAGTGCACAAACCGGTGTGGAAGATGTGCTTCAGTATCTTGATGAAAATTATGTGGAAGGGGAAAGTTCAAAGGTAAAACTGCTGTATATTGAAAACATTGATAACCCCGACAAATTGCTTTTTCATGCTTCATCGTTGATGAAAAAGGGATGCAGAATTGCGGCTATAAAAGCCGGAAGTTCTTCAGCCGGGAGCCGCGCAGCCTCATCGCACACCGGTGCATTAACAAGTTCGGATGCCGCTGTGGAAGCGCTTTTCAGAAAAGCAGGAATTGTTCGTTGTTATGGTCGAGAAGAGCTGACCACCGTGGCCAGTGTGTTTATGTGCAAAGAACTGAAAGGCAAAAAACTGGCAATTGTAACGCATGCCGGCGGGCCCGGTGTAATGCTTACCGATGCACTTGAGAACGGAGGCCTGAAAATTCCGCACATCGAAGATTCGCCTGTAAAAACGAGATTAAAAGAAAAACTTTTCCCCGGCTCATCGGTGGAAAACCCCATCGATTTTTTAGCTACCGGAACAGCCGAACAGCTGGGTGAAATTATTGATGCCTGCGAAAATGATTTTGATGTGGACGGAATGGCGGTGATTTTTGGCAGTCCCGGATTATTTCCAATCACCGATGTGTATGATGTTCTGGATGCAAAAATGCGCACATGCAAAAAACCGATTTATCCTATCCTTCCTTCCATTATCAACGTGAAAGAAGATGTGGCGCGGTTTATTTCGCACGGAAATGTGAACTTCCCCGACGAAGTTTTGTTAGGGAGAGCGCTCACCAAAGTTATAAATACACCAGAACCTGCCCCCAATACCACTCCTCCTGATTATTTGGATGTGGAAAAAATAAGGAAAATAATTGAACAAACAAGCGAGGGGTACCAGTTGCCCGGGGTGGTTCATCAATTGTTCGATTTGGCTGGAATTCCAAGAGTTAAGGAAGTGGTGGCCAAAAGCGAAACCGAGGCCGTGCTGGCTGCGTTGAATATTGGTTTCCCCCTGGTGATGAAAGTTGTGGGGCCCGTGCATAAAACCGATGTTGGCGGGGTGATTTTAAATGTGAGAAATACCAGCGAAGTACGTAAAGAATTTCATCATCTGAATGAAATTGAAGGTGCGGAAAGTGTTTTACTTGCGCAAATGGCCAGCGGAACAGAATTGTTTTTAGGGGCAAAATATGAAGCGGATTTCGGGCATGTGATTTTATGCGGAATGGGAGGGATTTTTGTGGAAGTGCTGAGAGACGTTTCCTCCGGACTGGCACCCCTTTCAACAAACGAAGCTCTCTCGATGATAAAGAGTTTGAAGTCGTATAAAATTCTGAAGGGCTACAGAAAACAGCCCGGTGTAAATATTGGCCGTTTTGCCGATATAATTGTACGTTTATCGTGGCTGCTGCGGTTTGCTACTGAAATTAAGGAACTTGACATCAATCCGCTGTTGGGAAATGAAAATGAAATTCTGGCGGTTGATGCGAGGGTGAGGATTGAAAAGTGATCAGTTGGCAGTCTCAGTGATCAGTTAAAAGTCCCGGTTACAGTTTTTGATTTGTTTGTGATGGACACACCGAATGTGGAATGCAAAACAAATTGCAGATTTTACTGTTGAAACAAATTCAAAACAGTTGGAAAAATGAAAATAAACAACCAAAATAAATTCTACACCTCCATCTCAAAATACTATTCTGAAATATTTCCTTACAATCCCGTTCAGCTTCAGTTTGTAAAAACCAGGACAGGCGAGTTGGCCGGAAAACAAATTCTGGATATTGGTTGCGCCACCGGTGAACTGGCATTTCAACTGGCAAATGAAGATGCAAAAGTTACTGGCATCGATTTAAATACTGATTTGCTTCAACAGGCCCAATCAAAAAAAGCACCTCTCAATGTTAAATTTCAGAAGGGAAATATGCTGGAGTTGGCAAACGACTTTCATCCCGCTGGTTTCGATACGGTTTTATGTTTTGGAAACACGCTGGTTCACCTGCAGTCAGAGGAATTGATTCAGAAAATGCTGGCCGGTGTTTCTTATGTTTTAAAACCAGGCGGCCATTTTTTGCTTCAAATTCTGAATTACGATTATATTGTTGGCGAGCAGGTTTCTGAACTTCCTGTCATTGAAACGGAAAATATTAAGTTCATCCGTAAATATATTTTTGATGAAAATTCACCGCTTGTGCGTTTTCAAACTGATTTGGTACTGAAAAAAGAAAATACAGCCATTTCGAATGAAACACTCCTTTTGGCCTTAAAAAGCAAGCAACTAAAAGAATTACTTGAACAAGCCGGTTTTTCAAACATTGAACGGTTTTCAAATTTCAAAAAAGAACCGTTTGGTGGTAAACATTTACCACTGGTGGTAAGTTGCCGGAAATAAGGATTGGGATCGGCAAATTGTATTCAGCAAAATATTTGTGATGCAATTGCAACTCATATCAAACGGATTGTCACTTTTTTTTTCGGTGCAGTTTCCACCATAAATACACACCACTGATTAACACCAGCAGCAGGCAAATTCCGGCCAGCGGAACATACAAAATGTAAAACGGCCCCACAAGGTGTTCAAAAATCCGCCCGGTATGAATTTCCAGCGATACATTCCACAGCGACATGGGAGCAGCTTTAACAATCTCATCCGGCATTTCAGGAAATTGAAAGGATGGCTTCCCGGCAGAGGATGTTATTCTTTTTGCTCCTGAATTATAATCAAACCAAAATGCCGATTCGTCTCCTTCAACCAACCCCGCAACCATATTTGCACCAATGGGATTTTGCATTCCTCCGGGCGCTGCGTAGGGCTGCCGGGTAAAAAAATCGGCCACCGCCCCGGTTTGAATATTCCATAAAAACATTCCGTTAAATGACCCCACCAGGTAAATATTGTTTCCGAGCGACTGAAACACATTGCAGCCCATAACACTTACCGGTGGTTGCGAAAAGGCCGGTTGCAGAGGTTTTGCAAGCGATTCATCGGCAAAATAAAAACCTTCGGAAGTGGAGAAAATATAACTATTTGAAGCTTCGTCCCATAAAACCCTTCGCAATTTGTCGAACCACGGATTCGGGCTGTCGAGATGCGTACCCGGAATGATTCCCACCTGTTTGTTTGCAATGGCAATAAGCAGCGGCGGCCGCAAATGCATTCCCGAAAAGGTGTTGATAAGCAGAAAAAGTGCAAAAATATACCCCACCACATTGTGCCAGCGCAGATTTTTCTTTTTTACCGATACCAGCGAACTGACTTGTTTTTGTTTCTTTTTTCTTTTTTTGATGATTTTTGGAAAAAAGAAATGCAGCACTCCGGTAACCGAAAGCAAAATGGTAACCAGGCCCAGGAGGTCAACAATCAGTTTTCCCGGTAATCCCCACAATTCGCCGCTGTGCAATTGCCAGAATATGTCGAAAAGGCCGGTTTTTCTTACGTAGCCCACAGGTGCGGGAAGCTGTATGGTTTCAAAAGTTTCACCATCGGTGCTTTTCAGGAGATAGTGTCGTGTCAGCACCAGCAGGGTGTCACCTTTCTGGCTTACATCAGCAATCCGGCTTTCCCTCACCGGCAGGTTAATTTTTTCCCACGCAC
>JAFGDX010000149.1 GCA_016931875.1 Prolixibacteraceae bacterium | reverse complement strand
TCGGGAAAATTTTTGCGTATCCAGATGCCCGTGTCATCCTGGTCGGAAATGGTGTACACCCGTAATTTGTCAGTCAGTCGTTTGGCTTCGGCTTTGCTTTTTGTTTCCCTGATTTTCCAGAGCGCCTGTGCCAGCGTATTTGGCCCGCCCCAAACAGAAACCCAAAGTGGCCGGTTGTCCTCTTTTTCCAACGTTTTTATAATCCATTCAGAACCTTCCGAATCGTTTCCTTTGCCTACTCCCATCATTCCAAACACTGGCAATCCCTGTTTTACCAGTCGATGCAAATGGTCTGCTGCCGGAAACCCGGCTTCGTGTTTTAACAAATTGGGCTGCACTTTTGCATAAGCGTCAATAATTTTATGCATGGTTTCAGGTGCAACCCTGGTTTTTTGATGAATGGATGTAGTGGCAATCAGTCCTTCAATTTCAATCTGGTTTGAATACAGAAGAAGACGGACCAGCGTTTGCGAATCGTCGGGGTCGGCTTCAATGTCAGATAAAACTATTAGCCGGTGTTTTTTTTCGGTGGATTGGGCTTTGGAAAACAGTGGGATGAGAAGAATTGACAAAGCTGTTAGCAAAATTCTAAGTTTAGATTTCATTTTGTTGATGTTTGATTTATACACAATCAATAACGAACGAAACAGAAAAATAAGGAAAATATCAATAAATGCGGGAACACAACGAGGAAGGTTTTCAGAAAAAGTACGGGTATTTCAAATTTATCAGCAGCACAACGCGAACAGCTCCGGAATTTACAGGAAGGTTTCAAAATATGCCACTTCAGTTTTAACAGAATCTCTTTTTCGCCCGGTTAAAACTGAATGTGGCCGTTTATGTGTTTTTATATCTGTAGAACTGTTTTATACTGTTTTTTTGATTTTACTCTTCAGAAAAACAATACAATGAATGAAAACCTCTTAATATTAAATCGTTGCCAACAATAACCGGAGAGGCATGAAAATCATCCTCCAGTTCGTTGGCAGCCAGAACTTCAAAATTTTCTCCGGCTTTTATAACCAGGCAAATATTTTTGGCGGCAATGTAAAATTTCCCGTCAACACCGGAAGGCGAGGAGTAAAGTGTGCTGATGCCTTCCAGCTTTTCCTTGCTGTAAATTACTTCACCGGTTTTTGCATCCAAACAGGTGAGGAAACCATTGTTCACTCTCAGAAAGTAGAGTTTTCCGTTCATTAAAAGCGGGTTGGGTGTGTAAGGAGTATCCTGGTTGTAGGTCCATACAATGGCGTCGGTCCCGGTAATGTCGCCTTTGGCTTTTGCCAAATCAATTGCCTGTAGGGCGCTTCCGCGGAATCCGCTCATCACATATAAAATTCCATCGGCATAAACCGGATTGGGAATGGCATTCTGGGTCATTCCTTCCGATGTCCATATGATTTCACCGGTTTCAAAATCATAACTTCTTATTTTTACAGCGTTGGTAATTACCTGTAGTTTTCCATTCACCTCAACAACAAAAGGACTTGCCCACGAAGTAATTTCATCTCTTTCTTTTTTCCAGACTTCGTTGCCGGTTTTTTTGTCGAGTGCAACAATAAACGATTGCCCTTCGTGATCCCACTGAATAAAAAGTTTGTCCTTGTATAAAAACGGGGAGCTTCCTTCACCAAAATTCATACGTTTTTCCATTTGGCCAAAATCCTTCGACCACTGAATATTTCCGTCGAAATCCAGACAGTAGATTCCGCGTGAACCAAAATAGGCATAAATCATCTCACCGTCGGTGCAGGGCGAATTGGAGGCCCAGCTTCCCAGTTCGTGCGTGCTTTCCTGCGGGAGTTCTTTTGCAACTGTTTTTTCCCACAGAATTTTGCCATTGTCCCTGTCAATCACAAGTACTTTGAATTCATGCACCTGTTCTGTTTTTTCGCTTTGCATCCAGCTGTTGTTTTCACTTTCTTCGGCAGCCTTCGTGTTTGCTTTCTGTGTAGTGGCAACGGCGGTTTGTACAATTATTTTATTGCCCCACACAATGGGTGTGGCGTGTCCTTTGCCGGGAATCCCGGTTTTCCATTTCAGGTGGGTGGTTTCGTTAAACACCACCGGAGTGTTTCCTTTTATGGCAGCACCCGTGCCGTGGGGTCCGCGCCATTGTGCCCAGTTTTCTTCTGCTGAACCATTTTGTCCGGAGAGCTTCCCCGAAACTGAAATAAAAATCAGGAATGGGATAACAAGTAGTAGTTTGGTTTTCATAAGTAAGTCAATTTTTTAGTTGTAATTTCTATTTGACCTGAATATATACTTTAGGTTTAATAGTGTTGGGTTGCTTTAATAAAGCAGGATTTGAAGTTATTGCTGTTCTTTTTTTGCCGAAGGTTGTAATTTTCTGATTTTGATGTTGAAATAGGCAAAAAGAATGGTCATCAACGGGCTGATAATATTAAAAAACGCGTAAGGTGCGTAGGCCATTGTATCTACGCCCAGCACTCTCGATTGTGTGGCCCCGCATGTATTCCAGGGAATTAAAACGGATGTCATGGTTCCGCTGTCTTCCAGGGTGCGGCTTAACACTTCAGGCGACAATCCTTTTTCTTCGTAAGTCTTCCGGTACATTCGCCCCGGAACAACTATTGCCAAATACTGGTCGGAAGCGGTGGTATTAAAAAATACACAGGTACCTACGGTTGATGCCACCAAACTGCCGGTGCTTTTTGCATATTTTACAATGGGTTGCGTAATGCGTTTTAACAAACCTGCCGATTCCATTATTCCTCCAAAAACCATGGCCGAAAGAATCAGCCAGATGGTATCGAGCATTCCGCGCATTCCGGTTGTACTTAGCAATTCATTCACTTTGGGGTCGGTGGTAGTAAGCGAAACATCGCCAAACATCGATTGCATAACCGAAATGTAAGAAGCTTTAATATAGTTATTTGTTACCCCTGCAACGTTGTAAATTATTTCGGGTTGAAAAATGACGGCAGCCATGGCTCCCAGTAGGGTACCTGCAAATAATGCCGGAAGTGGCGGAACTTTCAAAATGATAATGGTAATTAAAATAACAGGCACCAGAAAAAGCAACATGTTGGTATTAAACGTTCCTTCAATGGCTGTCTGCACATTTTCAACATCAATAACAGCACCCGAAAAATCATACCTGAATCCCCAGACCAAAAATATTATCAGTGTGATTGTCATAGAAGGTACGGTGGTAAATGTCATGTAACGAATGTGGGTAAAAAGGTCGGTTCCGGCCATTGCCGGCGCAAGATTGGTGGTGTCGCTCAGCGGCGACATTTTATCTCCAAAATAGGCTCCGCTGATAATGGCTCCCGCAACCACGGCTTCACTCATTCCCAGGGCTTTGCCAATCCCCAACAGAGCAACGCCTATGGTTGCAATGGTTGACCATGAACTGCCAGTGGCTACACTAACAATGGCGCTTACTACCACTGCGGTAAACAAAAAAAGTTTGGGGTTAATTATATCAAGCCCATAATAAATCATTGCCGGAACAACCCCGCTAATCATCCAGGTTCCGGCAAGCGATCCAATCAGCAATAAAATCAGCATTGAAGGCATCGCCGACCCAATGGTGGAAACAATTTTCTCGCGTATTTTTCCCCATTTTAATCCCAGCCGGTGAGAAATTACTCCTGCAATAGCAGCCGAAATAATCAGTGCAATCTGGTTGGCTCCCCCTAAAGTATCATCAAAAAGAAATACATTCAGAGTTAAAAGAACTATTAATATCAAAATCGGGAAAAGAGCTTCAAAAAGAGTTGCCTCGCGTTTCATTCAGATTATTTTCGATTGTACTAAAAAAAAGCAAACTAACATTTTATATTTTAAAATAGTACATCGCCTGGGGTTTTTGTTGAAAAAAGATCAAAATTATTTTCAATTTGCTGCTAATAATTTATTGTTTTTATCTTCGTTTGTTTTTAAAACGTAAGATAATTGTATGAAGGGGTTGTATCTGAAGTTACTCATAGTTTTCATTTTAATTGTTTGGAACGTAACTTTTTCAAGCGCACAGCGAAGTAACGGACTGGCGGTTGAAGGAAAAATAAGTGTGGAGGAAGGAAGTGTTGAAGGTGCTGTTATTCAAATGTATGAAGATGGACGCCGGCTTGATAATTACGGGGTTGGTTCAGATGGAAATTACAAGGTAGAATTAAATTACAATCATAAATTTGAATTGATTTTTTTTCTGGAAGGTAATTTCCCCCAGAAAATTGTTGTCGATACAAATTTGCCACGCGCTGTGGCACAAACCAATCCTTCGTTTCCGCCCTTCCCGGTCAATATTAATTTATTCACCGAAATCGATGGCATTGACAGGTCGTTTGCCGAAAACACCGTTCTGAAAATTTATTACAGCCCCCAGGTTGGAAACTTTATTTCCGACTTGTACTACAATGATGCACAGATAAAGAATTTAATCGATCAGGCCATTTTGCAGGCACAAATGATTGATAAAGAGGAAGATTATCTTTCGCGGTTAACGCGTGCCGAATTGGCTGAATTGCAAAAGGAATATGACCAGCTCTTGAAAGAAGCCGATGCAGAATACGGAAATGAAAAATTTTTGGATGCCCTGGACGGCTACAAAGCTGCAAACCAGGTTTTTCCAAACGAACAATATCCGAAAGACAGAATTGCGGAGATAAATGATCTTTTGGGACTAATGATGGTGGCGGAAGAAATGGATAAAGCGCTGGCTGAAAGATTTAACACTCTGATTGCCAGCGCCGACCGTTTTTTTACGGAACAAAAATATTTCGAAGCCCGGAATGCCTATAACCGTGCACTTTCCATCCGTCCGTCCGAAGTTCATGCCAATCAACGTGTGGAAGAGATAAACCATATTTTGAATGCACAGCAAACCGAACAGCAGTACCAGGATTTGATTGTTCGCGGAAATAATGCGTTTAACGAGATTTTGTACAAAGAAGCGCTTCAAATTTTTACAGAAGCTTCAGAATTGAGACCAAACGAAACGTATCCAAAATCAAAAATCAGTGAAATTAATGACAAACTTGCCGAACTGGCAAAAAATACAGAAAATCAGAAAAATTATGACCAGGCTATTTTTCAGGCCGAATTAAATTATGAAAAACAGTTTTACGATAAATCTCTGGCTTCCTACGAAAATGCGCTCACCTATAAACCGGGCGATCCGAAGGCAAGCAACCGTATCAGTGAAATAAAGGATCTGATGAACAACCTGGCAAACCGTACCCTGTATGACAAACTGATTAATTCGGCCGATAAAGCTTACAAAAAAGAACAGTTAAAGGAGGCACTTGCTGATTATGAAAAAGCTCTCGAACTGTTCCCCGAAGAAACACATCCAACAGAGCGGGTTACACTCATTCAGCAAAAACTGGCTGCCGAAGCCGATTTTTATGCGGCTGTGCAAAAAGCCGATGAAGCATTTGCTGCAAAAAAATATCCGGCTTCAAAGGATTTTTATACGCAGGCGCTGGAACTAAAGGCCAATGATAAACATTCAAAAGACAGGATAAAAGAGATTGACGGAATTCTGGCATCGATGCAGACTGATGAACAGTACAACCTTATTATAGCCGAAGCCGATCAGTTATTCACCGGAAAAAATTACGATGAGGCCAAAAATAAATACACGGAAGCATTGGCAATAAAATCGGATGAGTCGTACCCAAGAGAAAAAATTACCGAGATTGATAATATTTTGCGTGAAGTGGCTGAATTGGAACAGCGATACAAACAAACCATCGACCGGGCCGATAATTTGTTTGCCGGGGAAAACTACAATGAGGCAAAAACGGTT
>JAFGDX010000582.1 GCA_016931875.1 Prolixibacteraceae bacterium | reverse complement strand
CCGTTCATCATATCGCCACTGCCCGCCATTACAAACCGGGCATTGTTCATTTTTTTCAGAACAAGGTGGGCTGCCTCAATAAAATATTCTGGCCCTTTTTGCATGGTAATCCGGCCCAAAAAGGTCACTACTTTTTCGTTAACCCCCTTTTTTATGATGGGTCGGGTAAGTTCCCCAACCGGTTCAACAGCATTGTATACCGTTGTAATTTTTTCAGGAGGGATTTCATATTTTTCGATAATGGTATTCCGGGTGAGGTTGCTAACGGCTATAATTTTATCAGCCGTTTCCATTCCTTCGCGTTCGATGGCATAAACGGTTGGGTTTACATTTCCGCCGCTACGGTCAAATTCGGTGGCATGTACATGAATGATCAGTGGTTTTCCGGTGGCATGTTTGGCCGCCATCCCGGCAGGGTAGGCCAGCCAGTCGTGAGCATGAATGAGATCGAATGTGTTTTTCCGGGCAATAATTTCCGAAACCAGCGCATAGTTTTTTATCTCGCTGAATAAGCCCGGGCCGTAAGTGCCACTAAAATCAATTTTATAACTGTCGTCGGTATTTACAAATCTGGTTTCTTTGGAGTACTTCCCGCTTTTGAGTTTCCAGAATTCTTCTTCCGAAACATAAGGAACAATTTGTGAGTCAATCTCCAGGTAATCCATTTTTTGGGAAATATCGTCAAATTCTATTTCGCGGTGATTAATGGCCACATTATTGGCTCCAATCAGCTGCACGCCGGTTTGGTCTTCATCGCCAAAAGCTTTCGGGACCACAAAAATTACATGAACGTTTTTCAGTTTTGTCAATCCCTTGGTAAGTCCATAACAAGCAGTTCCCAAACCTCCTGAGATATGTGGGGGAAATTCCCAACCAAACATTAAAACTTTCATACACGCGGGTTTTTATTCTTTATAATTCTCAACCAAATGTGTAGCCTGTACAACTCCGGCTACACTCCATGCCATCGAAATTGCACCTCTGGCTTTATGAGGGGGGTTGCCATCATAAATTTCGGCCATTGTTCCAATACAGTGTTCGGTTATGTCGTCTTCAAAATTCTCCATAATTTGTTTTACAAAAGGGAGACCTCCTTTTTTATGGATTTTCAGATATCCTTCAGCAAAAAACTGAATCAGCCAGGGGTGAACGGCTCCCTGGTGCATGGCCATTTCGCGTTCCCGGGGTCCGCCGTCAACTATGCCTTTGTAGCGCAAATGATCCGGGGAAAGGGAACGTAACCCCCGGCTGGTAAGCAGTTTCTTTTTGGCCACACTTAACAGTGATTTTTTCTGTTCTGTTGAAAGGGGTGAATAATCCATTGCGGCAGCAATCACCATATTGGGCCTGACCGACCAATCAGCAATGCCATTGTTAACTACATCGGCCAGATGTTCGTGGTCCTGGTTCAGGAAGGTGTTTAAAAATGCTTTTCCTGCCTTTTCAACCCAGCTTTTCCATTTTTCTACAAAATTGTAGTGCCCGGCAAGGTCTGCCAAATCGATGGAAAAACAGAGGGCGTTAAACCAAAGCGCATTTACTTCAACAGGAAACCCGGCACGCTGAACGACAGGTTTGCCGTCAACATACGAATCCATCCAGGTGAGGGCCGTATTTTCTTTTTGCGCATAAATAAGGCCTTCCCGGGTTAAATGAATGTGGTTTGACGTTGGTTTTTTATACCCTTCCAGTATTTCTTCAATGGCTTTTCCGTATTTTTTCCAAACCTCGTTTGGTTGGGGGTTTTGTTTAAAATACTGCTGAACAGCCCAGATAAACCATAGCGACGAGTCGGCTGAATGATAAACCGGTTTTGGGCTGTGAATGTGATCGGGAAAAAATCCACCTTTCAGATATTTGATGTAGGTGTCAAGAATTTGCCTGCAATTGTATGCATCGTTTAGCGATATACAGAGCCCCGGAAGCGAAATAAAGGTTTGGCGTGTAATGCTTTCGTACCAGGGAAACCCTGCAATAATGTCGGTTTCGTTTTGTTTGTGCATTATAAATTGTTCGGCAGCATTGTCGAGCGATGTTAAAAAAGTATCGCGGCCGGGGCGTTTGTTTACCTCCTTTGTAAATCGTTGTTTTAACGAAACCGTTTTTGTTTCGTTTAGCCCGGCCGCAAATACAATGGATTCTCCTTTATTTATCGGAATTTCAAAATATCCCGGAACAAATAGATCTTCCAGATATTCGTATCCGCGTTTGAGTTCTTCCAGATATTCAATATTGTAGTACCAGTCGGGAACCGGAATAAATTCAGGCTTTTTACTAAACTGCATAAACAATTCGGGGTAGCCTTCGTAAAGTTTGATACTGATTCCATGTTTTGCCTTGTTGAATTTTGAATTTGCAAACATGTTGGCTTTGCTTAGCTGATGGATATTCCGGAAGGCCAGAAACGGTTTAAACCTGAGTTTTGTTGGCGTGTGCGCATCTTCCAGCGTGTAACGAATAAGCACCGTTTCCTCTTTTTCAACCAGCAACCGTTCTTTGCTCAAAATAACTCCTCCCACACGGTAGGTAATTTTTGGAATGCGGTTGAACTCTACATTTCGGATGTATTTGTGGCCTTTGGGTTCGTAAGCTCCTCCTTTGTATCTGTGGATGCCCAGGTTAAACTCGGCGTTGTTCTGAATTACCGTTTCATCAAGCGAAGACAGCAGCACATGTTTTTCTCCACCAAAATTTTGTATCGGACTCACGAGCAACCCATGATATTTTCTGGTGTTACAACCGTTCAGGGTGGTGCTCATATACGAGCCGGCCCTGTTGGAGCGCAACACTTCCTTGTCGAGCGAATACTCGAGATTAATTAATTGTTCCTTATCAAATTTAAGGTAATTCATGATCTAAAATAAAAGATTATGATTATTGGTTTCGTCAGCAACCGGGAAGGAATTTTGCCCGTATTCAAAAGTAACTGAATAATCTCAAAAATGTTCGAACTTCTTTTTGATTTCATTGAATTCAACTGTAAAATGATTTTTTTCTAACTCAAAGTTAAGATTGGGATAATCTTTCTGCAACTCGTTCACTTGTTTTAATGCCGTCTCCAAAAAACGCAAATATTCATCTGAAAAGCGGTTTAACGGCTTGTGCTGAAATGCTTTTGCAATTTTGTGAATCCGGGGGGTGAGTTGTGTGCTGTTTTCCTCAATCAGGCTTTGTTCAAATAAATTCCAGATATGGTTTATTCCAACTTCAGAAATATGAAGCATGTCGCCGGCATAAAAACGATAGTCGCGCAATTCGTCCATCATAATTTCGTACGACGGGAAATAACCGCATTTTTCCGTTCCAAATTCGCCTGTAATTTTGTCGATTGCCAGAATCAGGGCGGCTTTGCTGCGTTGGTTTTCAATGGCACCGTCTTTCCAGTGCCGTACCGGGCTAACCGTAAAAACCACTTTGCAAGCCGGGTTTTGTTTCCATATTTCGGGCAAAAGTTGAATAAAACTGCCGGCAATTTCGTCCACATTCAACCGGCGGCGCGTAAATTCGGCAGCCGGAATTTTATGACAGTTGGAAACGATCTGCCCGTTTTTTTTGTATTCGTAAACCCATGCCGTTCCGAAGGTAAGAAAAAGAAAATCGGTGGTTTTTAAATATCCGGATGAAGCATTTTTCCGGGAATTTATTTTTTCGAGTGTTGTGTTTTTATCCGGGTCTGAAAATCTTCCATGATGAAAAAAGCTATGCCACAGCCCGTTGTGGAAGATAAGCCGGTTTTCGGAAAACGGTTTCTTTTCCAGCAGAATTTTGATGCTGTTTGCCACCGAAGCCGGATTGTATAAAATTCCAAACGGGTTGATGTCAACATCATATTTCAGAGCAGCCATTTTATTGCCCACGTTTTCGGTAAAACACGAGCCAATAAACATGTTTTTTTTTGAGTACCCGGTTTTCCATTTAAATTCCGGGATTTCCACTGCCGTCTGAAATTTGGTTTGTGCCATTTATTTAATTTTTGGGAAATCGATTTTTTTGAAAACCAGTGCGGTCCGCGCAGGCAGGTACAATTTCAGGTAGTGCTGGCTGGTAATACCCCCGCTTGGCAACGTATAATAACTAATGTCTTCATCCACAAGGTCGTTTCCGCCAAACCTTCCCGAGTCGGTATTCAACACAATTTTGTATTTGCCCGGGCCCAGCGGAATTCCGTAATCGGTAAATGATTG
>JAFGDX010000012.1 GCA_016931875.1 Prolixibacteraceae bacterium | reverse complement strand
TAGAGGTAAGAATAAATTGAATACTTCTAGGAACTTTCTTAATAAAATCAAAAAATCTAGGTTTATCTTCTTCAGTTATTGTCTCAAAGTTATCTATTACCAATATTCCTGAATGTTTTTTTAAATCATCAAGATTTTCAATTTCTAAAAGCTCCTTCAATTTTTCTATAAAATCGTCAAAATTTAAAATTTGTTTATTTATATCTCTAATGTAAAGTTTCTTAGTTGTTTCATTAAAAGATAATAGTTCTTCTTTTGCAGTAAAAAAGAGTAGAAAATCAATTTTGTCCTTAAACTGTTTATCATTTATTTCTTTAATAGTACGATAAAGAAATTCTAAAATAAATGCAGTTTTTCCAATACCTCCGTAACCATAAATTGCGACAGAACCGGATTTTCTATATCCTATATCCTTTCCAAACAATAATGCTCTTAAATCATCTAACTCAGTTTCTCTTTCAATTAATTTTTGATGTGTAAAAGATATTGTTGAAAGATTATGATACTTTATTCCTGTTTCTTCCAGTTTATCAAGTAATTCTTCACACCAATCATAAATCTGTCTTTTTGAAACATACCAAAAATATTTTTGAGAAATATTTTGAGAAATCTTTTTTATAAAAATAAGGGCGTGTTTTGCATCATCTGCAGTTATTTTACTAGATGCTGGATGAGATAACCAATTTCTAATGTGGCTATAAGTAACATTATTACTGTTAAAATCCTCAATTGAACTAAATCCTTTGGATAAATCATTAAAGCATCCATCAAAAAATAGAACTACAAAATCAATTAGCTCTGACACAAAAGGAACTTGATTGTCATAATCTTTGTTATTTAAGTTAGAATATGAGTCTTGAATCTTTTTGTAATAAGTTCCAACCTCCCTTCTAATTTTTATTATTTTTTGCTTGAATTTTTTTGTTCCTAAGATTGGACTTTGCCTCAATGATGAATCTAAATGATTTATTGCAATACTAAACTTGTTAATAGAATCATATTTAGTTATGAGCTGTGTTGAAATAAATCCACGATATGCAACTTCAAAAGATTTTACTATTTTATCTAATTCAAAACATTTTTCAACTGGTAAGTACATTTTCTATAGGTTTTATTAAGTTTATTAGTTCTTCTTTCAATATTGGCTACAACTTGTTTATCTGTTCATATTTTTCGAATCCACCAATCCATATTTGTTGAATATATTCAGGTTTTGTTTCATATATCAAAATCATTCAAACGGCACGGCCGGTTATCAATAAAATGTTTGTTTACCTGTTTTCGGGGTGGCGGTTTCTTGCTGCACTGCTGGCCGTGGGTGGGCCGGTTTTCTTCCTTTGGGTGTCACCTCGATTTAACGACTTCTAATGTAGTGGTTTCCAACAAAAAAAACAAACCCGGTTGCGGGCCGGTTTTTTCAAAAAAACAGAACAACAAAACCCATGCTTTTGGAGATCACGATCTCTTTTCGCCGAGATCACGATCTCTGTTTTGGTATTGCATGTACCGGGTTATAAAACAGCTTGCCCGCTTTCGTTTTTTCCACGAAAAAATGGGCCAAAAAAATGCGAATTTCCGGCTTCCGGAACGGCGTTTTTCGGGCCAAAAAAAGCCCCTCTCAAGAGGCCTCCAAAAAATTGTCTTGATCTCCGCAAAAAGTTCTCTTGATCTCCAAGAAAAATTGTCTTGATCTCCGTAAAAAGTTCTCTTGATCTCCGCGAAGAGTTGTCTTGATCTTTTTATGGGCTCAAAAAAGGGAGTGCTGCAAACCTCCTTTTAACACAGAATAAAATATTGAAAATAAGAACCTTACCATCCTGTCCGGTTCATTATCCGGCGGTGTTTTTTCAGCGGGTGGAGCGGGCTTTTTTTTGCAAAAATCAAACTTTTCTCGCCTCAAAACAAAAGCTCACAAAGCATCCTTCCGCAATCCGACAATTACAAACATTTGTTCAAAATAAATTGCGATGCACTGGCAGTACATAGGTTTGAAATTCAAAAAAAATCACTAGTGTCCGGTGAAAAATAAATAAAATGACATAAGATGTTGTGCCTTATTGTTTTATAGTGTGTCGCCGCCTACGGGGCTCATTTTTTGTGATTCGCTATTTCCTACCATAATGCCGCTCCTAATGGAGCTTAATAAAATCCCGGAGGGATGGCGGTATGGTAGAAATCAATTGATTGAGAAGTCAATGAGTGCCGTAGGCACGACAGATATTAAGTATGGTATAGTTTAACCGGACAACAATGAAAAAAAATAATGAATAAGGCAGATATGAGTAGTGAGTATACAGTAGTGAGTAGTGAGAAATTAGTAATGAGTAGTGAGAAAAAAGTCAAAAGATTCTCTGTACTAAAATCTCTGTACTTAGTACTCAAATCTCAAATCTCCGCACTCTTTGCCCTCTGCCCTTTGCTCTCTGCTTAAATCTGCTTCATTTTAAAATGGAAATTATAGAAACTAGAGTAGCTGCAATGAAATTGCCGGGTTTTAGGCATTAACCAGAAAATAAAACAAGTGTAAAAATTGCTTTGCAACGGTGCTTTTTCTCCTGTTTTTTGCAGACACAAAAAAAGCCGGTCTCTGCTGAGCCGGCTTTGGTTGCTGAATATCTTTTCTGTTAATAGAATTTTGATCTTTCGTCTTCAATTTCAACCGCTTCCTGGTGGGCTTCCACAATTTGCGAGCTGGCCCTGAAGTTGAGGTTTTGTGCCAGGCGGTTTTGTTCGGTGGCAACATCCTGGTTTTCGAGCTGGTTTACCGAGGTAACCTGCACGATAAATACCCCGTTGTTGCCGCTTACCGGTTTTGAAAGCTGGTCGACCTCGAGCGATGCAGCTGTTCCGATTACGGCGGGTTCCAAACCTACTCCCGGCAACTGGAACGAGTTGAAATTAATGTTGGTAGCGCTTTGCACCGTTGTATTCAGTTCGCCGGCAATGGCCTGCAAATCCGATTTTCCTTCCATGGCAGCGGCGGCTTTTTCCTGTAAAAGCTCAGCCTTTTTCTCTTTGATGACCGCCAGTTCAACACGTGCCTGTACCTCCTCAAACGGGGCAATGCCTTCTTCGGTAACACCGGTTAACACCGCAATCACAAAGTTGTCGCCCAGTTCAAAAATCGGGGTTCCCTCCTCGCTCATAATCATATTTCCTTCTTCGGTTTGATAAGCGGCGCGAATCAGTTGCCTGGCATTTTCGAGCCCGGCAATCAGGCGTTCGTTTTCGCCCACTGTAGCCACTTTTTTGGTCAGATTTTGTTCGGTAACAGCGGCCTGAAATTCAGCTACGGTATTGTTTTCGCCCACAAACTGGCTGGCCAGTGTGTAGGTGTCCTGGTAGGTTTGGGTGCTTGGCACCACATTGCGTACCAGATAAGCAACCTGAACCTGTTTGCTAAGATTTCCGCGGGCGGTGGTTTGAATCACATGGTATCCGAACTGCGATGCCACCACGGTTACTTCGTTTGTTTTGTTGCTAAAAGCGGCGTCTTCAAAAGGTTTTACCATTTGTCCGCGGCTAAACCAGCCCAGGTCGCCGCCCTGAATGGCAGAGCCCTGGTCGGCCGAAAACTGGCGGGCAAGCGTGGCAAAATCGCTTCCGTTTTCAATGGCTGTTTTTAAACTGTCGGCCAGGTTTTGCATGGCAAGTACTTCGGCCTGTGTGGTCACCTGCAGCAAAATGTGCCGGGCTTCCACTGAATCGGGCAACATATCGATGGCATGAAGTTTGGCCAGTTTGTAGGCTCCATCTTCAAAGTAAGGGCCAAAAACCTGGTTGGTATCTGCGCCTTCTTCAAAAACCCAGCCGGCAATATTTTCGGGTAAATCTTCCTGTTTGTACCAGGTTCCGTCAAAATCAACATCTGAATTTGAATTCACAAACTGAACATTGTCGCTTGCCGATTCAAATTCGTCTTTGATATCGTTTACCCAGTTTTCGGCATCTCTGAAATCGGCTGCCGACGGCTCCACCGGGTAAGAGATGTATTCAATCCTGCGGGTGGTTTCCTGTTTGTAATCTTCCTGGTGTGCCGTGTAGTAACTGCGAAGCTCTTTGTCGGTAACCACCACCTGGCTGTCGGCCACAGAGTTGTGGTTCAGCCAAATATAATCGAGGTTGATTTGTTTGTTGCGTGCGGCCAGACTGTTCTGCGCTTCTTCGGTGGTTACATACAATCCTTTTCCCACCATGTTGCTGTATTTGCTCTGAATACGGTCCTGTACAATTTGTTGTTCCAGGTACAGCCAGTACTGACGTTGTTCCGGGTCAACACCGGTGTCGAGGTTTTTCAGGAAATTTACGATTGCATTTCTGTCAACCTGCCCGGTATTGGGGTTGGCAAATAATTGCTGAACAATGGGATGAAGATTGCTTCCCTGGAGCATATCAAAAAGTTCTTCTGAACTTACATCAATACCCAGGCGGTCGTAAACATCGCCCATTACTTTTTCCTGAATCAGGGTTTGCCAGGTTTGTTCGCGAATCTGAACCCAGGTGTTGTCGTCTAACTGCGACTGCTGGGTGTTCATCCGGTAAATTTCGCCAAGTTCTTCTACTTTTTGCTGAAATTCAGGATATTGAACTGATTCTCCGTCGATTTCCCCTATTTTAAGCTGGTTTTTTTGAAACAGTGAATTTCCTGACTGAAACATGTCGCCAAGAATAAATGCGGCAAGTGAAACACCAATTACAATTGCTACCAATAATCCTGCTTTTGTTCTAATCTTTTGTAACGTTGCCATTGAATAACAGTGATTTTTATAATTTTTTACTTAATTTTTTTCGCGCTACGAAGATAACAATTTTCAATATTATACCTGAACAATTGTTTTTTTTTTAACAGGGCGCTGTTGAATTGTGTAAATATTTGATATGTAGTTTATTTAGCGCCTGCCGGCAGCAGGTTTTTAGTCGCCGGGGAGGGTTAGTTTTACCAATTCTATTTTTGTGCTGGTGGCTTTGAGGATTTTTAGCTGAAACGGACCGATTTTTATAAGCGTGTTGATTTTGGGAATGTTTTTGTAATGGTACAGAATTAAACCGGCCAGGGTTTCGAATTCCTCGCTTTCCGGAAGTTCAAAAAAGTATTTTTCGTTTAATAAATCAATTTCGGCGCGGCCCGAGAAAATATATTCGGTTTCGCTTATTTTCTTTTCCACAATGTCGCTGGTATCGTGTTCATCTTCGATTTCACCAAAAATTTCTTCCAGGATATCTTCACTGGTCACCATTCCCGAGGTTCCTCCAAATTCATCCACTACTATGGCAATGCTCCGGTGTTCCTGAATAAATGTGCTCAGCAGTTTGTTGGCGGGCATCGACTCGGGGGCAATCAACACCGGCTGGATGTGGGGCTGGATGGAGGCCGGGTTTTGAAAAATGACTGATGAATGGACATAGCCAACAATGTTGTCCACATTTTCATTAAAAATGAGGATGCGCGAGTGGCCGGTTTCCACAAACTTCTGGCGTAAATCGCTTACCGACGCGTGGATGTCGAGCATTTCGATTTCGGTGCGCGGAACCATTATCTCCCTTAATTTTACCTTTGAAAAATCGAGGGCGTTTTTAAAAAGTTTGACTTCGGTTTCGAGGCTGGTTTTTTTATCTGTTCCCGTTGTGTCGTTTTCATTTACAAATTCATCCAAATCAACCCGGCCAAAAACAAGGTCTTTTGAAGATTTTTTCACATCGGTTTTCAGGAAGTTTTTTAAAAGCATATTGGTGATGCTGATGGTAAATTTTGTCAGCGGATAAAAGAGGACATAAAAAAGGGCCAGCGGCGCAGCAAAAATTGTGAGTATGGAGTTGGGAAAAATCCGGAAAAGGGTTTTGGGCAGGAATTCGGCAAAAATAAGAATGATAATGGTTGAAACAATGGTTTGCAGCAACAGTATGATGGATTCGGATTGAAAGTAATTCTGAAAAACAGGTTCAAGCACCGCGGCAAATGCAATCCCGTAAATCACCAGGGCAATGTTGTTTCCAACCAGCATGGTGGCAATATAATGGCTGGCATCGGCGGTTACAAATTTCAGGATTTTTGAACTGAAGGGATCCGATTTTTTGTCGAGTTCGAGCCGGAGTTTATTGGCCGAAACAAAGGCAATTTCCATTCCTGAAAAAAAGGCGGATAAAAGAATGGTAATCAAGATGATTAGGAAAAGGTTCATCTTTGTTGCATTACTTAAATTCCAATTTGTTTTCGGCAGGGTTTGAGCCGGAAGTTTTTGCCGAGTCGGGTTCTTCTGTGACTGCATTCCCGCTTTGCCCTGTATTTTCTGTGCTCACATATATCGTACCTTTCGGGTCTTTAATCCTCCAGTTTTGCAACGACTGGTCGGACTGGAACCCGATTCCGGTAATTATCTGGTCGGGTCTGATTATCCGCACAAACTCTTCGGTATAAATCTTTCCCTTTTCTTCTTCGAAAATCAAATGTTCGGTTTTGAGCGTGTCGCCCTGGGCATTGGTGGCAACTACATTATTTTTAGCCTCCCACTTTTTTTCCTTTTCAAATTGTTTGGCGTAATTGGCGGTAATGCTCGAAATGATCTCTTTGTTTTCATCGTATTTAATCAGTTCTATTCCATCGGGGAATTCAAAATAGGATTGCCCTTCATTGTCGAACTGAAGCAGGGTGGGGGCTTTAATAAAAAAGCGGACTTCACCGGAATCGGTAAGCAGCGATTCGAAGTTTTTTGCTTCGGCAATGGGGAGGTTTTCCGGAGAACTAAAAGCTTTTATCTTTTCAAGATTGTTCTCACAGGCAAAGAAAAGTATTGCAGCCCCTGTAACAAGAGCTGCAATACCCATTGAATTTATTTGTTGTGTTATTTTAGAACCTAACTTTTGTCGATTCATTTATCCAGCCACCAATTTTATAGGTTTGATTTTCCTGCAATCCTTCCATAAAAGCATCTTCTCTGTTTGGAAAGTATTGGCTGTATTTTGCCACGTTTTGAGCAGCATCGATAGAACAGTCTTCGCCTCTTCTTGCCTTTTGGTAGTAGTCGACTGCCAGCCAGAAGATAGCTGATTTTTCAAGGTTTGTGCCACTAAAAGAACGGGTGGAGGCAACATAAATATCACCAATTAGCATGTTGGCTTCGCAGTTATCCTGAATAGCCAGAACTTTTTTGGCATAGTTGCGTGCTTCGGCATACGAACTCTGGCTGTATAGTACTTTTCCGTACTGAAGATAATAGGTTGCCAGGAGTTCTTCGTCGGTTTCCTGTTCCATGGCTTCCTGGTAATATTCTTTTGCTTTTTCAATATCGCCACGTTTTACCAAACGGCGGGCCATGTTGTAGGCAGCCAGTGCCGAAGGTTCAAGCTGGTAGAGCTTTTCAGTGGCTTCGGCAAACAATTCGCTGTCATCGCAGTTTGCACGGCCCAAACGCAGAAGCATGGTTTTTATAAATTCAATGTCGTTGCTTTTTTGCTGAAACTGTGGTTTGTAAATGTTTACCAGCGCTTCACAATCGGCAGCGCCCGATATTCCAAATATACGTTCCACATGGGGTTGTATTTCCTGCATCCTTCCAACGCGGTCGGCATCCGCATTTTCGCTCAGTACTGAATTGATAATTGAGTTGCAGGTTTCATAATTGAGTACAACTGTTTCTTTTGGTATTTCGCCAAGTTTGAAAAGTGCGGCTGTGGTTTGCATGAGCAGCACCAAAACGGGCGCTTC
>JAFGDX010000581.1 GCA_016931875.1 Prolixibacteraceae bacterium | reverse complement strand
TTTTGTGACAAAATTACATTTTTGAACAGAACAGGCAAATTACGCCGCACAGTTTCATTATTCAAGTTTTGACATTACAGGATTTCCTTCATACAGAAAAAAGTTCTTTTGGACTTCCAGTTGTATTCTTCTGTTGAAAAAAATAGGCTGGCAACCAACAGGGCGTTGCCCTGTGAAATAGTGAACACAAAGAGAAAAGATTGCCGGGAAAGGGCAAAAGCAGGTTGGGTTTTAACAACAAAGCAAGCCATGCGCTCGCAAAAAAGGATTACCTGTCCGGCACAGATTCCCTGTCTGCCAACAAAGGATGACGGGAAAAATGGAAAGCCTTCGGGTGCGGCGATTTGTAATCGCCGGTTTTTCGATGCGCGATTAAAGATTACCGGTTCGCTGATGCGCGATTAAAAATCGCGCCACCCTCAAACCCGAGACATCGAAGCCCTCGTTACCGCTTCGCCTAAGCGAAGGGGGCGCCTGATTCGCGCATCGCAGTTCCGTCCTATCGAACAGGAACGCTCTCCGGAATAATAAACCTACTGTGCAACGAAAAATCCACATAAACAACGCATAATATGCAACGATTAATCTTTCATGCGACGAATATTCAGTATATTTACTGCAAAAAATGCAACGAATGAACGCATTTATTCATCAACAAGTCGATTGGCCAAATTTCAGCTGGAAAAATGATGAGCTAATTAATTTGTTGAGTGAGGCCAGAAATTTACAGGGAAGACTCATTGGGAAGATGGAATCCTTAGGATTCGACCTAAGGAATGAAGCTTTACTCGATACGTTAACTCTCGATGTACTAAAATCGTCAGAAATAGAGGGAGAATATTTAAATCCTGAACAAGTTCGTTCCTCAATTGCCCGAAGATTGGGGATGGAAATTGCAGGTTCGGTTGCGTCGGACAGAAACGTTGACGGTGTAGTTGAAATGATGTTGGATGCCACACAAAATTGCTTTAAACCATTAACAGCCGAAAGACTTTTTGACTGGCATGCGTCATTATTCCCAACAGGAAGAAGCGGAATGTACAAGATCACCGTTGCCGATTGGCGCAAGGATACCACTGGGCCAATGCAGGTCGTATCGGGAGCTTTGGGAAAGGAAAAGGTACATTTTCAAGCTCCGGATTCATCATTAATTGAAAAAGAAATGAATCGGTTTATAGATTGGTTCAATAATGATTCAAAAATTGACTTCGTAATAAAAGCAGCAATAGCCCACTTATGGTTTGTTACCATACATCCGTTTGAAGATGGAAATGGCAGGATAACCAGGGCGTTGACAGATATGTTGCTGGCTCAATCAGATAGGAGCAACCAGCGATTTTATAGTATGTCTGCGCAAATACGAATAGAAAGAAAGGAATACTATGAAATACTGGAAAAGACACAAAAAGGAAATCTTGACATAACCGATTGGATAAAATGGTTTTTAAATTGCCTGATCAACACGTTAAAATCAACTGACGCTGTTTTAGTCAGAGTTTTGTTTAAAGCAGACTTTTGGACAAAACACTCCGGAGTTTTAATAAATGAACGGCAAAAGAAACTGTTGAATAAGTTATTGGATGGTTTTGATGGAAAACTCACCTCCTCAAAATGGGCAAAGATGGCAAAATGTTCAAAAGATACAGCTATAAGAGACATTAATGATTTGATAGACAAAAATATGCTGCAAAAAGAAACCGCAGGAGGAAGAAGTACAAATTATGAACTAAAAAAAATGAATCAATGCCAGCAGGCGATTACCTGTCCGGCACAGCTACCGGCCTTCGCCGGAATAGCGGGAAAAATGGAAAGCCTTCGGGTACGACGATTTGTAATCGCCGGTTTTAAATTGCACGATTATAAATCGCCGGATTTTTGATGCGCGATTAAAAATCGCGCCACCCAGGCCTTATTTTCCGCGGTAAACGCAATTGGGCATGTTGCACAAATCGCATTGGTAATGCCTGAAAACGACGTTCTTTCCGATACCGATCACCCCGCTGATGGATTTTACCGGGTGCATCAGCGCCGAAGCGGTAAGAGTTACGCCACACGGAGATGAAGGAAACAACGAAAACAATTTGTGCTGGTCGGCCACGTTCCAGTGGCAATATCCCGGGCTGTACCGGTTGGTTATTTTCTCGCCCAGCGGAGTGACTTCCCGGCTGATTACTTGCTGGATTTCATCGCCCACTGCTTCGGTAATGGCGCTGCCCATGATGTCGTACACATAGCCCAACACCGGATCGTCGCCTTTCAGAAAAACGGCCGATTTCTCGCTGATGGTTTTTCCGGCGGTGCATACAAAAACAGCCAGTTTTTCGGCCCGCAACAATTCATTGGCAATCGTTTTCCCAACTTTAAACTCCACATTGCCGGCCATTACTGTGCGTGCCCCGTTTCCGGCATGCACACAGTCCATCAATCGGTAAGTTCCGCAAATGTCCGTCAGATGGCCGCAATCGTCCACAACCTGCTCCAGATACCCGGCAAAAGGCTCCGGGAGATCGTCGAATTCATAACCCAAATCGCGGGCCAGCTGATGCAAATCGATGGTCAGCTCGTCAAATCGGTAAGTCCGTTCAAAAATCACGTCGGCAATATTCATCATAGGTTATTTGCAGATTTTCTGCCTGTTTAAAATTTCCGATCAGCACCAGTTCGGTAGGGCCCGTAAAGGCTGGGGCCGTTTCAGTCGTAAAATCTAAAAAAACGCCCTGCGCAAAAACATAATTTCCGCCCTCCAATTTAACGAATCCTTTGCAACGAAAACAATTTTGACGGATGCGCGCAACAAATTCGTGCAACTTTTCGGGACTGATTTCGCGGTTGCTCCGAATAACCACCGACTGAATATCGGGCCGCCCCAATGGATCTTCCTGGGGAAACAGGTTTAAAGCACGTTTGGAAGCAGACAAATCGACCACACCGTAACTGGTTGAGACAACCCGGGCAAAAGGGTTCACACGTTTCACTTGCGCCACAATTTCAGCCACCTTTTCGCCTACCAGGTCGGCCTTATTCACCACGATGGTATCGGCCGACCGCAACTGGTGTTCGAACCTGAGCTTCAGGGCCGGGATACGGTCGAAATTAACGGCATCAACCAGGCACCACACATGCTCCAGGTAAACTTTCCCCTTCAGCTTTCCGGACTGAAAAACCTGCCCCACCCCAATGGGGTCGGATAAGCCGGAAGCTTCCATCAGCAACAAATCAGGTTGGTGTTTTGCGGCAAACTCAGCCAGCGAATCGATAAACGAACCCAGCAGGCACACGCAAAACACCGAACCGTTATTGATTTCCAGCAAATCGTAACCCGC
>JAFGDX010000148.1 GCA_016931875.1 Prolixibacteraceae bacterium | reverse complement strand
GGCCGATAAATTTATCAACTCCAACAATCCGTTCGGGAAAATTACCAAAGAGGAGGTTGTGTCTTTGTTTAAATAAATTATTTTTTCTTGTTCCGCACGTAAATCAGTTTAAACTTTCCTTTGTAACTGTCGCGCTGGTCAATTTCAAATTTTCCGATGGAATTAATAAGCGGGGTCAACTTCTCAAAACCATAATTCCGCGAGTCGAAATTGGGTTGTTTTTTCTGAAGCAAACTGCCCACATCGCCCAGGAATGCCCAACCGTCATCATCAGCCAAATCGGAAATGGTAGATGAAATCAGTTTGATTACTTTGGGGGTAATTTTGTCGAAATCAACTTTTTTCCCCGGTTTTCCGGCGGCAGAAGTATTTTCATTTTCTTTGGCCCGGTTTTTCAGAATTTCGATGTAAATAAATTTATCGCATGCCACAATAAATGGTTCAGGGGTTTTCTTTTCGCCCATTCCAATTACTTTCATCCCGGCCTCCCGCAAGCGGGTAGCAAGTCGTGTAAAATCACTATCGCTCGACACCAGGCAAAATCCGTTAACACGCCCACCGTATAATATATCCATGGCATCGATAATCATTGCCGAGTCGGTGGCATTTTTCCCGGTGGTGTACGCGTATTGTTGTACGGGATTAATGGCATTTTCCAGCAGAACATTTTTCCATTTGGCTACGGTTGGAATGGTCCAGTCGCCATAAATACGTTTGATGGTGGGGTTGCCGTATTTGGCAATTTCTTCCATCATTTCTTTTACATAAGCTGAAGGTATATTGTCGCCGTCGATAAGGACAGCCAGTTTAAAATCACTTTCCATATTTGATTTGTTTATGCTATTGAATAACAGGATTAAAGATACCTGTATAAAAGCAGGTACACAAGTTTGGGATACAATATTTTTTTCTGAATATCAAATTTTTACGATGCAGGAATCCGGCAGCCAGCCTTCATTTCCGTCGGCCAGTTTTATTTCTTTCCAGGTATGCAAACTGTCGGTAACTTCCACTTTCAGCCCTTCATAAATCAGAAATAAATCGGTACCGGTTTGCGCGGGTGCACTTTTTACCGTTACCCGCGGGCAAAAAACAATGGCCTGTGTACGGTTTTTTATTTTGTCTTTTTGTTTCGAAGCAAACGAAAAGGCAAATCCGGAAAAAACAACAGCCAGAATTCCAACCCAGAATGAAATCCTCCGCACCGAAATGGATCGTCCGAACAGATAAAATCCGAGTAAAATGAGAAACAATACAAATGCTGAAATACTGATTACCGACCAGGTGTCGGCCGGGTACATGTTAATGACCGATTGTTGCCAGCGAACAAAAAATGGCTGGGGCAGTGCCTCAATGCTGGTTACCACAAACTGGTTGGCAACGCGCAGGTTGAATTCGATGTCTTCATCATTGGGGGCAAGCAGTTTGGCCCGTTCGTAATTCAAAATGGCGTTGTTGATGTCGCCGGCTTTGTAATACGCATTTCCAAGGTTGAAGTATAATTTTGCTGATTCTTCGCCTGAACTTAAAATCTGCTCATACAGCGAAATGGCCTGCTGGTATTCTTCGGTGGTGTAAAATGCATTTGCTTTATCCCACAACGCCATGTTATTCCCCTGGGAACTACTTTTCAGGTTGGCACTCAATGGCACCTGTGTTGCAGCAGTGTCTGGTAATTGTATATTCTGTGCGAATAAAACAACCGGAAGTATACCTATTATCAGAAAAATATATCGTTTCATTTTCCTATCGTTTAATTTGTTTTTCCAAACGGCTCATTGTCGCTTCGGCTTTACTGTATAATTCGCTTCGTGCTTCGGCGCCACCCACCGGGGCATACCGGGCAAATTCACACTGGTCAACCACTTCCACAAAATCATCAATAATTTTCTGATCAACATTTTTATCCTGAAGTTTCTGTACGGCCGAGTCACGGTTTAAATCGGCCACCGGAATGCCCAGTTTGTCGCTCAAATACCCCCAGAATGCTTTCAGAATGGAATCGTGGAAAGCTTCGTTGTTGTTTTGTTTCATGTAAGCGGCTGCAGCTTTTAATCTTTTCGTAGCCACACGGTTGGCCTTTTTGTTTCGCATCAGTGCAATGTTGGCATTTTCACGTGCCTTTTTTCTGTAAATAAGGAAAAGGAGGAGAAACAGAATGCTGCTTCCGGCATACACCGAATAAAAACCAAATGTTCCGAAAAAGGTAAATCCTTTTTGGTTTAATGAAGGATTTCCCTGTTTTATAAAACGAATATCCTGTCCGATAAGCTGCACATCCTGTTTCCGGAGTGAACTTACTACCGTGGCCGACTGGTCGCCGGTACCTTTTTCCACGCGAAGATTATATTCCCGGGTTGCTTTGGTTACATAAGAACCTGTGGCCGGGTTAAAATAGGCAAATTCCAGCGATGGAATGGTATAATCCCCCTCAAACCGTGGCTGGAATAAATATTCAATGGTTTTTGTTCCGTTCACTCCGTTGTTGGTGGCATTTACATTGTCGGTCGATTGCGGATCGTACACTTCAAAATCGGACGGGAGTTGCAGTTCAGGTGTCTGAATCAGCCGGATATTTCCTGTTCCGCTGATTTTTACAGTTAATGTTACCGCGTCGTTTGTGGTAACCTCTTCGCCACTAATGCTGGAGCTAAGTTCAAAATTTCCCACACCCCCCATAAAATTGGCCGGGGCCGGAGGTAAATCTTTTACATTTACCGAAACCGGCGAGCTGGTAATTGTGGCACGTACGGTTCGTAACCCGCTAAAAAAATCGTCGAAAAAACTGCGTTGTTTTACCCGTTGCTGCACCAACAGCGACATATTGAAAGGCTCAACCGTAAGCCTGCCGTTTTGTTGCGGGAACAAAATTGTCTTTTTCAAAATGCCTACCTGGTAAATTTTATTGTCGTACACTTCGCGGGTGAAATTAATTTGTTGCGGAATCTCAATGTCTTGGGTGTAAAAGCCTTCATATGTGGGAAGGTTTACTTCCTCAAAACCTGAAAT
>JAFGDX010000147.1 GCA_016931875.1 Prolixibacteraceae bacterium | reverse complement strand
GCAATTATCCCGTTTTCTGTAAAAATTTTAGCACAATGAAATCCAATAAAAACTGCTGTCGCATTTTCCCTGTAATCCTTATACTTCTCTCCGCAATAGTGGCAGCTGCCATTTGGTATTTTGAAGAAGGGGTGCACTCCTTTGGGTTTTTAACGGATAAAAACGAGATTTTTAATTTTCTCGGAACGGTTTTGTTTACGGCCATCCTTCCTGTGGGTATTTTTTACCTGGCCACCGAAAGAGAAAGCATCAATAACAAGGCGAGAGGTTTGGCCCTGCTCGGGTTTTTACCCGCCCTGATTCTTTTGATTTACATTTTAATTGGCTGATAAAATATGTAAACCCTCCAGTTCCTCCCTGCTAATGGTGGGCAGTTTGTTGTGTTTCATTTTTTCAATTACCAGCAACCCGGTTTGCAGGGCATCGTTTTCCGATTGAAACGAAATGTTTTTTCGAATGGCTGGAATAATGTCCTGTTTGATGATTTGTTTATCACCTTGGAAAATGGAATAACCCCAGCCACCATCCCCGGTTTCAAATGTTTGAACACGAAAACGATCCTGCTGCAACGGCATTTTTTTATTTTGCTCTTTAAAAACAAATAAAACCACCAGTGCAGCAAGAATCATGGCAGAAACAAAAACCAGCTTTTTAGTCATTGTCCACTTGTTCTGCCGTTGGATCAAAACACCACAAATCATAAAGATAATATCCTGAGCTTCTTCCGGTTACAATATATCCTTTTGACCCAATGGAAAAACCAACTGCTTCCGTACGTGCGGCGCCTTCAAATGCGGTACGTTCTTCCCATAAATCCATTTGCGGATCGTATTCCCAAACATTGCTAACCAGCGAACCTGTGCTTCCGCATGTCAGGTAGCCTTTCCCGTTAACAGTAAAGGCAGAGCCGTTCATTCGGGCAATATTTGAATAATCATTGTCGTATTTTTCATCGGTGTAGTTTGTAATGTGGCGTTTTTCGGTCCAGTATCCTGTGGAGGGATCATAGGCCCAAACATCCGTTTCATAAGAAGCATTGTTGTAGCCCGAAATTATGTAACCGATTCCATCCAGAACAAATGCGGCAGCATCGCGTCGTTTGTCGCCACCCAAACTAATAATGTTTTCCCAGCTTTGCGAAGAGGGTGAGTAAGCATAAAAATCCTTGTAAAACAAATCGTCGCAGCCGGTTCCCACATACCCTTTGTCATCAATGGCAAAGGCAGCAGCGCCATAGCGGGCATCACCGGGGAAGTCATCAATCCGGGTCCAGCTTTTTGCGGAAGGATCGTATTCATAAAAATCTTTCAGGGCATCTTCTCCGTCAAAACCGGTTCCAATGTATCCCTTTCCGTTGATACTCATCCCAACAGCGCCGTTTCTGGCAGCACCAGGAAAATCGGACAGTTGTGTCCAGTAATCGTTGTCGGGGTCGTAAACCCAGAAATCGGTTAACCGGTCATCGCCATCATATCCTGTTCCGATGTAGAATTTAGAGTCGAGAACAAAACCGACCGCATCACTTCTTGCAACACCGTCCAAACCTGATTTTTTCCACCAGTTTCCCATTAATTCTTCATCATCATCGTCGGAACAAGAAGTAAAACCCAGTGAAAAAGCAAAAAGTAAAAGAAGTAAGTAATTAATTTTCATGACTGTTTTTATTATGATTTTATCCTGTGTAATCCTTTAAGATGACAGGATTTCAAACACAAACGTATGCCTCAGAAAAATGAGAAAAAAGGAATTTATACCATCAGCGGATAAGTATAGATAAACACCGGAATTTTATCTTTTAATGCGTTTCCTCTCATTGTTTCAGGCTTTTTCCGGCGTTAAAAAAGATTAAAAACCCGACAAATGGTTGATTTATCTATACAAAACCCGGGTTGGTATAGTTTTCTTTTCCGGCGTGCATTTCTTCCCTTCTTTTGACCGCAAATAGCCGTTTTTTGTATGAAAAAAATATATGAGTTTTTAGTAGTCGTGTTATTGCTTTTTTCGTGTTCTGAAGAAAACGATCTGGAAATGTTTACCATTGGAAATAACTTTATTTCTTCACAAACTCATGTGGTTATGGTCGATACATTTTCACTGAAACTATCTACATTTTTAATTGATTCCATCCCGGCAAATTCGCCCGGAAATTTGCTGGTGGGGAGATACAACGATGAGTTTTTCGGCAAGGTGAGTGCAACAACTTATTTTCAGCTAAATATTCCTTCTGTTAACACAATGGAGGAAGAGGCTGTTTTTGATTCGCTAATGCTGGTTTTGAAATACAACGGCTTGTCTTACGGCGACACAACAAAGCAACAATCCCTTTTGGTTTACGAGGTTTTGGAAGATATTGAGGAAACCGACGATTTATACATTTACAATACTTCATCATTTTCAACGGCTGAATCTCCGTTGGGAACGATAACATTTACACCCAAACCCAACAGAGACGATTCTTTAGTAATAAGGTTGAATGATGAGCTGGGGAATACACTGGTGCAAATGATAAAAGAAAACGCGGATGAGATTTCAACGGTCGATAAGTTCCTGGATTTTTTCAAAGGT
>JAFGDX010000011.1 GCA_016931875.1 Prolixibacteraceae bacterium | reverse complement strand
GCATCGACAAACTGCTGAGGATATTGAACGAGGCAATAATTAAAATAAAACTCAGAATCAAATAAACCGCCCATTTCTCTGTCTTCAGCGTTTTATTCAGCAAATCGTGCTGCTGGTATTTGTTTTTCACGTGAAACGCCTCTCCCAGTATATTTTGAAGGTGGTTTTGAACCTCTTTAACACTTGCATTTTTATCCAACCCAAGTTCGATGGAGGAAATATTCACTCCACTTTCAAACAAATCTTTGGCAAAATCAAAAGGAACCAGGATATATTTTGAATCGACTTCTTCCAAAACGGCAAATATCCCCGAGGGGAAAATGGAATTGTAGTTTATTGCGCGTGCCGCATTTACATTTACTTGTCTTCCTTTTTTGGGAACAATAATCCGGATGGGATCGATAAAAGTAAGTCCGATACCCAGATTAAATGCAACCCCTTGTCCCACAACGGCATATGCAGTTCCGTTCTCACTCAGAAGAAAATCACCATCAACAATTAAACTGTCGATATTGGTGTAGCTGGCATAGTTGGGAGGGATTCCTTTTATGGTGGCAAAATATTGCTGCCGGCCGTATTTTAACATGGCCGCTTCTTCAATAATTTCGGCATAGTGCAAAACGCCGGGGGTGTTTTTTACTGCTTCAGTATTGATTGTTTCCGGGTTAAACATTTTACCTTCCACCGAGGTAATTTTAATGTCGGCATCAAAACTGCTGAAAAAATAATTTATCAGGCCGCTAAAACCGTTCATAACCGAAAGAACAATAACCAAAGCCATAGTACCAACAATAATTCCGGAGAGTGAAATTCCAGATATTATGTTAATTATGTTTTGTTTCTTTTTAGAAACCAGGTACCTTTTTGCTATGTATAGCGGAAGATTCAATTGTGTTGTTTTTTATTTAAACGATGACAGAATTGAACTATTTTATGATTTGAGCAGTTTATTGATGCTGTCGATGTAATCGAGGCTGTCATCAATATAAAACTCGAGTTCCGGAATTACACGGAGGCTTTTGCCAACTTTACGGCCCAGCTCGCCCCTGATTTGTTTGTTGTGCAGTTTGATATCAGAAAGAATTTTTTCAGCATATTCAGAGGGAAAAATACTTAAGTAAACACGCGCAATTCCAAGGTCTTTGGTAACCCTTACCACGGTAACAGTTATGAGTTTCCCGATGTATTCCGACTTGTTTATTTTAAGCAGTATTTCAGCCATTTCTCTGTGAACCAGCCTTGATATTTTATTTTGGCGCGTGCTAAATTGTTCCATAGTAAGTATGTAATTTAAATTGTTTCAAACCATTGACCGCGGTAAAATTACAGAAAATAGTTTGAACCAGCAGAAAAGAGTAAAATACCGGGTTTTTGAACCAGTGTTATAAGTTTCTATTCGCTGGCAGAAATGTTTTTTATGGCATTAATTAAATCTTCGTCGGGTTTTATAATGTTGTAGTTTTCCCAGAATTTTCCATCATATTCGTTTATTAATTCCACAAAAATATCGTTTTGACTGATGGATTCAGTCCTTGTAAACCGTCTTATTTCAGTAGGTTTTATATTGGTTACCAATAAATCAGAAACGCTGTGATATTCCGAGTTTACATTATCGCGCCTGCTCCTGACCTTAATTTTTACGGAAGCTTTTGCATTGGCCAGGTGCCATTTTCCGTTAAACTGCCGGTAGTTAACTTCGTAATTAACATCGGTAGGCCGGGCTTTTACCCTGCGGGGTTTCTTTTTTATCATCACACTTTCCGCTTTTCGAAGCCCGTCTTTATTGATGTGAAATTTGGCATGCAAAACTGCAAATGTTTCACGGTGAACATACATTTCGCCTTCATAAAGCGGGAAAACCGCGTCGGATGTTGGTTTAAATTCCAGTACATAAGCAGGATAATTATTGTACCATATTACCTTTTTGATGTTGTATTTGTAATATTTTTCAAAATCTTCAGCAATAAATGTTTCCGTGTTTTTCATTACATCAAGCATGGTAATGGTAAAGGGCCCGCCCTGCAATTTGAAATTCAGCCACTGAAAAGGTTGTACATCGGGGCTTCGCCGGCCTTTTAAAAGGCGCACCAAATCATCGCGGTAGTTATTTGTATACGGCGATTTCAGAATTTCAATTATTGCTTCGGAAACATTAACATAATTTTTATCCTGCTTTAAAGTTTCGCGGTAAAAAGCGGTCATAAGCCGCGGGTTGTTGCTATAGTTTTTTTCCAGATTGGCTCTAATCTTTTCCAGGAGTTGTTGGGGGGTGGTTGCCGTAACTTTAATTTCGCGAATCCGGATGGAAAAGGGTTTCATAACAAACAGATCTTCATCGAGAATTTTATATGCCGGAAGTTTTATTTGTTCGAATCCCATGCAGGAAATAACTACCGTGTCGCGGATATACTCGGGATGAATTTTTAACAGAAACTCCCCGTCAATGTTGGTAATGGTTCCAATGGGCCTGTTAAACAGCGAAACCGAAGTATAAGGAATTGCCTCCCCTTTTTTATTATCGATTATTTTTCCGGAGAGAAAAAAATATTTTACTGGGATGGTATCGGGTTTTTCAGATTGGTTTTCAGTATTTTCTGAAATTATAATTTGGTTTTCGCGTTCAGAAAATATAAAATGCTGCTTATCAAAAAGTTCATTAAGAACAGTAAAAAGTGATTTATCGGCGGCTTCTATACTGTATTTTTTTTCAGCATCAACAATAGAAGCGTCGTAGGAAAAGAACACACCCGCCTGCCAGCTCAACTGGTTTAAAATATTGGAAAGGGTTTGGTTTTCCTGAACAATGGTAACGCGTTTTTCTAAAACAGAGCCATCCTGTTGTCCGTAAAGTGAAACGGAAAACAACAGGATGGCCAGTAATATGCTAACTTTAATTTTGAGCATTAAAACATCTTTTTCAACTCAAAAGAAGTTTTAAATTCTTCGCCGTTGCGCAATACTTTTACTTTTATTTTTTTGTTTTCCTTGCTTTGCAGCAACAAATTAATGTCGTTTAACTCAAGCGACTGGTGATTGCTGCTGTTTATCGATAAAATCTGATCGTTTTCTTTTAGCCCGGCGTAAAATGCAGGCGAGTTTTCAAGAATACTGGTAATGGTAAAAATTGGCAATCCGGGCATTGGGTTAATTACTTCCATTCCACTCATATTGTAGTTGAACTCGTCTTTCACTTTGTGGGTTGGACGCAGTGTTAACCTGCTGTTTCTGTAATCGATAGTTACCCTGAAACGGCGCAGAATTTCGGCCCCAATGGTTCCGTTCCGATCGTTAGACGAGATTAGCTGGTCTATCAATTCCGAGTTGGGGAATGCAACAATGGGTTTGGGCAAAACCAGCGGGCCAACCCAAATTCCGTCAATTCTTCCTTTTACTCCGTATAAATCACCACTCAATCCTCGTCCCAAAAATGTTTCGATATGGTTTTGTGGCAGTTCAATTCTTGAATCTGACTTTTCTGACAACCAGATGGCGTCACTTGCTCCGGTGTCAACCAGCAGTTTTACAGGAACTTCGGTTAAATCGTCGGTAACAATGCTTGTTCTCACAAATGGCTTGTTTCCGTCAAATTGCAACGGAAGGACAATGTCTTTGTTGCGATCGCGATATTTGTAGTATTCCGGTTTATTCAGTGTAATTTGTTCGTTTAAATAGTCAATTTCAACTACATAATCTTTAAACAAATTAAATCCGATTAAGCCATGAACAGGGATACCGAGCATGTGCGAAATCTGGAAATTTTCATCAATAATCATCTGAACTTCCTGATTTCGTGCCGTCAAACCTTCAATATTCAGGATGTTATTGCCCGAACGGTAGGCGGTAAGTTCCTGCCCTTCGCCAAGCCCCTTTATTTCAACAGGCATCATATAGTTCAGGTTCAGTTTGTTAACAAACGGAAGCTCGGTAATAATCGGGTGCCGGACTCCTGTGTCGAGAATAAAATTCAGTGTGTCAGAATCATTGATTGTGACCGGAATTATAATCAGGTTACTGGCCGACTTAAAATCGATGGTGATTGATTTTTTTCTTGGATTATCAAACAAAAAACCGCGGTTATTTCCCATAAATTGCTGTGTACTTTCTTCAAAATCAATACTTTGTTCCAATGGAACATAATCGCGGACAACCAGAATATTGTCTTCTATTTCAAAAAGAAGATAGAAATCTTTCATCAGCTTGTCGAGCACAAATTTGATGGGTTTGTTCGAAATATTCAGACTGATTTTTTTGTCGGCAACAATACTTGAATTGTACGAATAGTCGATATTGAGGTAATCGCATATTTTTTCAATTATATCCGACAAAGGTTCGTCTTCAGCGTAAATACTGATGTTTTGGTCGAGCGCCTGACTTTTGGTGTCTTGTGCAAACGGTGTTTTGGGCAGCAAAACCAGTGCAAAGAGGGTCAGCAGTGTAGTTATTCTTCCTATTTTTTCTATTATTTGTGTTTTCATGACTTTAAGGCTTTTTCAGTTTTATTTACGGCTTGAAAGAGTAAACTGTTCATTTTTTTCCGATAAATTTAAGTTGAAGGTGAGCCGTATCACATCCAAAACAAAATCAACGGGTTTTTGATCAAAATGACCAGTGTAGACAAGATGATTCAATTCGGGTTCCAGTAACTGAATATCAGTGTGGTAAACTTTTTCGAGACACTGAATTACTTCCTTTAAAGGAACTTCGTTAAATATCAGATCATGCGTTTTCCAGGCAACAAAATTGGGATTTGCATTTACCGATTTTTCAAGGAGATTGCTTTTGCTGTAAAGCGTCCCCTTTTCGCCGGGAACCAGGAGCACGTCATTGATTGTGGTTTGCAGATCCGGTTTTTTCCGGATAACCTGAACTTTTCCGGTTTCAACCACAACTTCAACAACTTCGTTTTCAGGATATGCACTAACGTTAAAAGAGGTACCTAAAACTTTTACCTGTGCATTTCCGGCATTAATTACAAATGGTTTGGCCGCGTTGGGTTTTACATCAAAAAATGCTTCTCCCGTTATGGACACTTCCCGAATGCTGTCGCTAAACTGCTCCGGAAATTCCAGTTGCGAGTTCCAGTTGAGTGTAACTACTGATCCGTCGGGTAAAACATATTCGTTTAAAACCTGTTTTTCGGCTGTAACAATTTGATAGGTTTGTGCCGGTTTCTGATTAACGAAACCAATGTAATATCCAATTGACCCCAACAAAAGAGCAACAAAGACCACCGCTGCATATTTATAAAATCTGGTAACGGCCTCCTTTCTGATGTTTTTAAGCTGAATGGTTTTTGCTTTTTCAGGGTAAATTTTCTTTTGTACATTTTTCCATGCAACATGCGAATCAAAGCTTTTTGTTTTGTAGAAATCATCTACCTTCTCCAGCATTTTTTTGCATTTTTCCAGTTCCTCCCGGTTTACTTCCTTAAAACCTTCATGAAGTCCAGGCTCTTTGGTTGCAATTTTTGCCAGCAATTCCCAGTTCAGATTTTCTATGTTTTTCTTTTCTTCCATGTTACTTAAATGACAATATACATTTGTTTTACCCCTAATCAGCTTTTTTGCAAAAAGTGCAAAACAACATCAGAAAGTGGTTATAATCTTTTAGTTTTTCTCGTAAGTTTTTGATTGCCAAACCCATTTGCGCTTCAACTGTTTTTATTGAAATATTTAGTTTTTGAGCAATTTCGCGGTATTTTAATCCTTCTTCCCTGCTTAAACGAAAAATATCGCGCCGTTTTTCAGGCAATGAGTCTATGCTTTCTTTTATTTTCCGGGCCAGATCGACTTCAACATAATTTTCTTCAAAATCAATTTCCAGCTGATTTTCATTCTCTTTGGTTTTGATGTAATTTTCCTTTACAAAATTGTGTTTAATGTAGTTGAGGCACTGGTTTTTTACCGCACGGAAGAGGTAATTTTTTACGGAAGTTTCAATACTCAGTTGTTCTTTTTTTTCCCATAGTTTCACAAAAAATTCCTGAACCACTTCTTCGGCCGCTGCATCGTTGTTTAAAATTTTTGTTGCGAATAAACAAAGGTGGCCGTAATATTGGTGAAAAAGCATTTCAAAGGCTTTCGCATCGCCCGATTGAATTTTTTTCATCCAGATT
>JAFGDX010000146.1 GCA_016931875.1 Prolixibacteraceae bacterium | reverse complement strand
TTGGTAATCGGAATTTCAAACGAGGGTAATCCACGGTCAAAATCAGCCGAACCACCTCCGGCATTCGGGCCAAATCCGAGTGAAAATGCCCAGTTTTCTTTTTTATACACGGCAAACGCGGTAGGAAAAACAGGTACGGTTACTTTGCCCACATAGTGGCCGTCATTCAGAAGAGGAAACTTACTGTCAACCGTTTTATCCTGAAAAATAGTTTGGCTGTAAAATGCAAAATGCCATCCATCTTCCAGCTTTATCAGACCTGCCGGATTAAAATAAACCCCATCAATGTCGGTCGAGGCATTTCTCGACAGCATACGGATAAACTGTGCGCTCTGGTTTGTATTGGTAAGTAAACCACCGGCAAAGGTTACCTGAATCAGCATAAAGAATGCTGCAAATAGTGATAGTTTTTTCATTCGTTTAATTTTTATTACGTGTTTTACAAAAATTCATCTCAACCCTGAAACTGACAAATGAGATATTCATGTGGTGTGTAGCTGTGTTAAGGGAAACAAATTTATAATTTAATCTTTACCTGCAAAATTTTCCTTTTGATTTTCAATTCTTTGCAGAATTTTCGAACATATGAATCGTTTCGTCGATTTTCGGTAATCAAAAAAACCCGGAGAAAAATTCCCCGGGCCTGTATTCTTTCAAAAACATTATTTTACAAGTGAATCACCTCGTCGTATGCAGCAGCTGCGGCTTCCATAATGGCTTCGCTCATGGTTGGGTGCGGATGAACTGATTTGATTAGTTCATGCCCGGTAATTTCCAGTTTTTTGGCAACGACCATTTCAGCAATCATTTCAGTCACATTTCCGCCAATCATGTGTGCGCCCAAAAGTTCGCCGTATTTGGCATCAAAAATTAATTTTACAAACCCTTCTTTTTGTCCGGCCGCGCTTGCTTTCCCGCTGGCCGAATAAGGGAATTTACCCACTTTAATTTCGTAACCGGCTTCTTTGGCTTTTGCTTCTGTCATTCCCACCGATGAAACTTCCGGATTGGTATAGGTACATCCAGGAATATTTCCGTAATCAACCGGTTCAGGATTTAATCCGGCAATTTTTTCCACACAAACAATACCTTCTGCTGAAGCAACATGTGCCAGTGCAGGTCCGGCCAGAATATCGCCGATGGCATAAACACCTTCTACATTGGTACGGTAAAATTCATCCACTTTTACACGCCCGTTGTCGGTTTCCACACCCAGTTCCTCCAGGCCAATTCCTTCGGTATTGGGTGTAATCCCAACGGCAGAAAGTACGATATCGGCTTCAATAACTTCCTCCCCTTTTTTGGTTTTTACGGTTACCTTGCACTTTTTGCCCGACGTATCCACTTTCTCGACCGAAGAAGAGGTAAGCACTTTCATTTTCATTTTTTTAAATGAACGTTCCAGTTGTTTTGAAACTTCTTCATCTTCATTTGGAACCACATTCGGTAAAAATTCAACCAGTGTAACCTGTGTACCAATGGATTGATAAAAATAGGCAAACTCGCTTCCAATGGCTCCCGAACCAACCACCACCATACTCTCAGGTTGTTTGTCGAGCACCATAGCTTTGCGGTAACCAATAATTTTTTCGCCATCCTGCGCTAAATTTGGCAACTCGCGCGAACGTGCCCCGGTGGCCAAAATAATATGTTTTGCTGTGTATGACTTTTTTTTGCCCGAATCGTCGGTGACTTCAACCGTATTTTTTGCTGTTAATTTTCCAAACCCTGCTATCGATTCAATTTTATTCTTTTTGAAAAGAAACTGAACACCTTTACTCATTCCTTCGGCAACACCCCGGCTGCGTTTCACCATGGCAGGCAGGTCGGGTTTAACATCTCCGCTGATTGACACTCCGTAGTCGGCAGCGTGTTTGGCATATTCAAAGGCCTGTGCACTTTTAAGCAACGATTTGGTTGGAATACACCCCCAGTTTAAACAAATACCACCTATACTTTCTTTTTCAACAACGGCTACTTTTAATCCGAGTTGTGAGGCACGAATGGCGGCAACATATCCGCCAGGACCGCTTCCAACTACAATTACATCGTAATTCATTATGACTGTTTTTTTTGATTATTGACTTTAAGTAAATATAACATTTCTTTTTTTGAAAGGTTTTACAAAGGTAAGGGTTTTCACGCTTTTAACCATACTGTACTATACGGTTATAACCCAAATAAGCATGCTTACCGAAAACAGTTTCAAAGAATTGGAAAATAATCCGAAATTTCTAAAATATCTTTTTGAGATAATCGTCTGAGAAATCAGAAACAATCGTACAATGGTAAAAACAGAACACGTGGATCAAACTTTCCGCCAGCAAAACAAAAGTTTGCTGAATTACCTTCGGAAACAGGTTCCTTTGGAACAGGCGGAAGATATTTTGCAGGATGTTTTTATCCAGTTTTTTAACAGTTACGAACAAATTCGCTCGCTTGAAAATATTTCTGCGTGGCTGTATAAAACAGCCGTCAACCGAATTATCGATTTGAAGCGCAAAAAAAAGCCCCGTTTGTTTAGTGAAAAGGAATTAAAAAGCTCCCTGAATTCCGACGAGGTTTTGTATCTGGAAGATGTTTTGCCCGCTTTGAATGACGGGCCGGAAGAAGATTTGTTCAGAAAACTTATCTGGCAGGAAATTGAAGATGCCCTGGATGAATTGCCGGAAGAACAACGCGAAGTTTTTGTGCTGCACGAATTTGAAAACCGTTCATTTCAGGAAATCAGCCGGATTACGGGAGAAAAAATCAACACGCTCATTTCGCGAAAAAGATATGCGGTATTGTATTTACGTGAAAAACTAAAGGAATTATATCAACAGTTAAAAAGTTAAAGTCATGAAAAAAACAAAATTTATTGCAGGAGCCCTGTTTTTTGGAGCTGCATTTCTGATTCTGGCCACTTTGGCAACTATGTGGCTCTGGAACTGGCTGATGCCGGCCATTTTCAACCTGACAACCATCACTTTCTGGCAGGCTGCCGGAATCCTGGTTTTGTCGAAAATCATCTTTTCAGGGGGCTGCCACAGCCACCAGTGGCATTCCGACCGACGTAAAAAATACTGGCACAGCCGCCTGGAAGAAAAATGGAAAAAAGTTCCGGATGAAAAGAAAGAACAATTTATTCAGAAAATGAAAGACAAGGGTTTCCACAATGATTCAGAAACAAAAGAACAGCAGAACGAAAAAGGGAGTTTTTAACTCTCTTTTTTTTCGGTATGTATCTTCATCAGTTCGCCGGCAGCTACAAACGGGCTTTTGAGATTATTCAAAACAAAAGTTTCCATTTCGCTTATTTTGCTTTTGATTAACGGGTGCTGATAAAAATTTCTTTTGAGCTGTTCCTCAATGGTTTCGTGCATCCAGTAAATCGATTGCCGGTTGCGCTTTTTTGAAAAATAACCGTTTTGT
>JAFGDX010000145.1 GCA_016931875.1 Prolixibacteraceae bacterium | reverse complement strand
CTGGGACACCCGATGAGCGAAAAAGCACACCACTTGCTGCATACCGAGTATTTTGACCGGACTGAATAGTCATTGGAAACTAGTCATTTGTCATCAGGAAACTAAAAAACTGATAAAATGAAATTGGAAGATTTAGTTGTATATCAGCTGGCAATGGAAATAGGGGATGAAATATATTTTCTTGTTGAAAAATGGGATAATTTTCATAAATGGACAATTGGAAAACAATTGATTGAAGCTGCTGATTCAATTGCTGCGAATATAAGTGAAGGTTATGGTCGTTTTTTTTATAAGGAAAACCGTCAATTCCAATATTATTCGCGTGGTTCGCAATCCGAAACCAAAACATGGGTAACAAAAGCACGAAACAGAAAGCATATTGATGAGGCGACTTATAATTCCCTTCTTTCAAAGTTAGATGAATTAGGGAAAAGACATAATAGTTATATTCAATCTATTGGCCGCTTACCCAATGACAAGTGACCAATGACAAGTGACCAATGACAGAAGATTGAAAGATTACAATTGCCAGTTTTTTTTGAATAGTAACGTTAAAAACAATATAAAAATGCCAAAAATAAAATTAGCAGAAAATACAATTCAGCTCATTAAAGACATTTGTGCCGAATTTGGAAACAAGGAAAATGAACTGATCAATGTGTTACACCAGGTGCAGCACAAATTGGGTTATCTGCCCGCCGAGGTTCAGGAAGTAATTGCAAAGGAGCTAAAAACTTCGGTGGCAAAAGTGTATGGTGTGGTCACCTTTTACAGCTTTTTTACCATGATTCCGCATGGCGAATTCCCAATCTCCATTTGTATGGGAACCGCTTGTTATGTGCGCGGTGCTGAACAGGTTTTGGCTGAATTTAAACGCCAGTTGAAAGTGGAGGTGGGTGAATCAACCAGCGACGGAAAATTCTCTATCAACTGTTTGCGCTGTGTTGGGGCCTGCGGCCTGGCTCCCGTGGTTACGGTTGGCGAAAAAGTTTACGGAAGGGTGGCACCCAGCCAGGTAAAAGAAATTATTGCTGAATATCGCGAAGGCTGTGCAACCGATGATGCAAAATCGGCTTAGAAAGAATTTGAATACAATGTCATTTTGGAGAAAATAGAAAATCATTCGTTAAAAATGATTTTTTATGGCATCTGAAATGACATTTCTATAAATATTCCGACCAGCGTTTGCGTAAATCGTTCCGGCAACTTTCCGCAAGAAAAGGATTGCTGACTGCTTTTTCAAAATATTCTTTTTCTTTTTCAATGTCGGAAGTATAGAGAAGCTGAAAAACTTTTTGAATGGAAAGTGAATCCTTTTTATCGATGAGGATCATTTTGTCGCCGGTTTTTACTTCGCCCTTTTGAAGAACACGCATATACACACCGGCAAATCCTGAATCAACAAATTGCCTTACCATTTTTTGTGTGCCAAAGCGGATACCCAGTTTGTAGCAGGGCTGGCGTGGCTGGGTGGCCTGAACCACCGTGTCACCAATTTGAAAGGTGTCGCCAATATTTACTTCTGCTTCATGCAGCCCTTCAACGGTAAGATTTTCGCCAAACATTCCCCACGGCATTTCCAAACCAGGGTAAAATGCCTGCCAGTAGTTGTAGTGGTTGGCCGAGTATAAATAACATGCTTTGTCAACACCGCCGTGGTACCTCCGGTCGATAACATGGTCGTTTTTTACATCTTCTTCTCCCAGAAAAACCGGGTGGCTCACAGAATATTTGTAGATGCCGGTTTTTACCTGTTTTCCCCGCCAGTCAATTATTTTAGGTTCGCCAATATTGGTTGAAATAATTTTCATTTTTAAAGATTATAAGGAAAGTATTAAGAGAAAGAATAGGGTGAATTTTTACTCATTACTCACTACGAATTCAGGCTATTTTTCGTTCTTTTTTAATGTTTTCGTAGGCCTGGTTTACCCTCTGAAATTTTTCCTTGGCTGCATTCTGGAAGTCTTCACCCAGATGGCTTACCTTGTCCGGATGGTATTTCATTGCCATTCTGCGGTACGCTTTTTTAAGTTCTTCGTTGCTTGCCGAAGCATCAATTTCAAGAATTTTGTAATCGGTGTCGGTATTGGGAACAAACATGGCCTGAATGGATTCGTAGTCGCTGTTGCTGATTCCCATTTTTTGGCTGATTTGAGCAATCATTTGTTGCTCGTTGGCATCCACCTGTCCGTCAGCCTGAGCTATTCCAAACAAAAAATGCAACAATTGCAAACGTGCCGAATAGTTCATGTTTTGTTGGATTTGCCGGCATACTTCATTTACCGGAATGGTTTGCTGCAATATATCGCGAAGCATTTTTACCGACTCGGTGGCGGCCGCTTCACCAAAGTTATGAACCATAAATTTTTTTACATAATCCAGTTCTGATTTTAGCACCTTGCCATCGGCTTTCATAACGGCAGCAACCAAAACCAGCAAACTCATTACATATCCGCCCGTAGTTGTTCTGCCTGAATATCCGGTTGTTCTTCCTGAAAAACCTGTGCGTGGCCCTTGTTGCATTTGTTCCGTACCACCATCAAAAAGCGAACCCACCACAAATCCGAAAATAGCTCCAATCGGTCCTCCTACTGCCCATCCAAGGCCACCGCCAATCCATTTACCAAATTTTGCCATATTGTTTTAATTTTTTATCGATTTCAATAATCACGGGGATTATTAAATGTTTATTGTCGTTAATAATTTCCAAACTTGCCAGTTTTCTTTTTTCTTCGTCGGTCCATTGCCTGTTTATCCGTTCCAAAACCTGCTGCTCCCCAACGCCGTCCCTTTTCATCACCCGTTCAATTCTTTGTTGCAGCGGGGCCGAAATCAGAAGTGTAAAATCCATCATTTTATAAAATCCACTTTCAAATAAAATGGCTGCTTCGTGAATGATGTACGCATCCTGCTGTTTTTCCAGCCATTTGTTAAATTCATCAAGAACCACGGGGTGAACCAGCCGGTTCATGTTGGCGAGCTGAATTTTATTGTTAAAAATAATGCCGGCAAGTTTTTTTCGGTCAATGGCACCATCCTGCATATAAATTCCTTCTCCAAAAAGGCGAATGAGCCCCTTTTTTATTTTCGGGTGGGTGTTCAACAGCTGTTTGGCAACCACATCGGCTTCAAAAACCGGGGCGCCCAAAAGCTTAAAAATTTTGCAGACTGTTGACTTCCCGCTTCCCATTCCTCCGGTTATTCCTACTTTAATGGCCATTTGTTTGTTTTACTCGGTTTCAATCAGGTATTCAACAGTTTCAGGCGAAATTCGAAGTATTTCCATAAACGAAGGGGTGTTTTCAATCATCACATTTATATTTTCAGTATTGGGTTGAATGGCATTAAAATCAACAGAAGCAACAAAATCGGCGGGGGTAATATTTTCAAATTCGCTTAACCCAACCAATACCGAAACGGTTACATCGGCCGGGAACAACTTGATTTTTACATCGCCCGGTTTGTTTTTTATCTGAACCGGAATTTTGATTTCTTTTTCGGTGAATTTTTCAACCGGAATTTTTATCGTTACTTTTTCAGGTTTAACCGTTGTGTTTTCAGGATGTTGCACGGCAATTTGTCTTTCTGTTTCCGTATCAAGCCTTTCGTACGATTTGTATTCGGTTTCCAGAAAATAGATGGAATCAAGCAGGATGGCCGGACCGGTAATGGAAACTGTTTCGGGGGTTATGGAAACCGGGCTTTTTAAGTTAAACTGGGGTTTAAAATTCAGGTCGGCATTTAATTTTACCGGCACTGATTTTGTTTTCAGACTGTCAATCACCAACGTAAAATATTCGGGCCTGATGCCGGATACCGAGATTTCGTTGCTCACCTGCGCTGAAACTGAATTCAGCAAATCAGACGTGCGAATGGAATACCTCCCCGAACTGGCTTCGAGGTCGCGGGTAATTTGAGTTAAATTTATCACAATCGGACTAAACGAAAGACTCAGTTTATGGCGCAGCAGTGTAAATCCGTGGGCTTCCACCTGCAATTCAAAACGGGTAGGTAATTTGTTCGAAACAAACTGCCTGGAAGGCGGATTTACAAATTTTACAGGATATGAAACCGTGGTTACATAGTTTTTGCTCAGTGCATTTAAAAACCACAACGAGGTGGCTATCAGCAGGCATATCAAAAAAACGATAATCTGCTTATCATTTTTTAGTTTTTCAATTTTAAAATAACCTGTTATTTCCGAAAGTTTTATTTTCATACCACCTGCAAAATTAAATATTTATAACCAAATCGGAACCTTGTTGGCAAATATTAAAAACATGCCAGTTTATTCATTGATAAAAATTCAATTGCATTATCTTTATCCTCAATTTTAAATTGACAGTATTTGATATCACAGAATTTATAAACTCAAACATTTTTATTGATGAAAATTGTGGTTGTAGGAACAGGTTATGTTGGGCTGGTATCGGGAACATGTTTTGCCGAAACCGGGGTGAATGTGCTTTGTGTTGATATTGACCAGCGCAAAATAAATATGCTGAACGAAGGGCAGATTCCAATTTATGAACCGGGCCTGGAAGATATTTATAAAAGAAATGTGGAAAAGGGAAGATTGATGTTTACCACCAACCTGGCCGACACTTTAAAAGATGCCGATGCGGTTTTTATTGCTGTGGGAACTCCGCCTGATGAAGACGGCAGTGCCGACCTGAAATATGTTTTGGATGTGGCGCGCGAAATTGGCCGCACCATGGATCATTACATGGTTATTGTAACCAAAAGCACAGTTCCGGTGGGCACGTCGGTAAAAGTAAAAAATGCCATCCTGGAGGAATTGAAGAAAAGAGGCGGGGAGATTTCGTTTGATGTGGCCTCCAATCCCGAGTTTTTAAAAGAAGGAAGTGCGGTGGAAGATTTTCTGAAACCCGATCGGATTGTTATCGGAACCGAATCGGAAAAAGCGCAAAAAGTAATGCGAAGGTTGTACAAACCGTTTTTGTTAAACGGCCATCCTATTTTGTTTATGGACATTACTTCTTCGGAAATGACCAAATATGCAGCCAATTCGATGCTGGCAACAAAAATCAGTTTTATAAACGATATTGCCAATTTGTGTGAAATTGTTGGGGCCGATGTGGATGCCGTGCGCAGAGGAATTGGCTCGGATGTGCGGATTGGAAACAAATTTATCTACCCCGGAACGGGCTATGGTGGCTCCTGTTTCCCCAAAGATGTACAGGCATTAATCAGAACCGCTGACGAACATGGCTACTCACTCGATATTCTGAAAGCCGTAGAATCGGTGAATTACCGCCAGAAAGAAGTTTTGTTTGGCAAAATCAAACGCTATTTCAACGGCGATTTGAAAGACAGGAAAATTGCGGTGTGGGGGCTGGCCTTCAAACCCAAAACCGATGATATGCGCGAAGCTCCTTCGCTGGTTGTTATTGAAAAATTACTGGAGGCCGGCGCCAAAGTTGTTGCCTACGACCCGGTGGCCATGGAAGAAGGAAAAAGGATTCTCGGCAACAAAATTGAATTTGCCAAAGATGAATACGATGCCTGTATTGACGCTGATGCTCTGGTGCTGGTTACCGAATGGCCCGAATTCAGGCTGCCCAACTTCAGAGTGCTGCAAAAACTTCTTAAAAACAGTGTTATTTTTGATGGCCGGAATATTTACGATCCGGAAGAATTGGGCGAACTTGGTTTTTCCTATTATGCCATTGGCAGAAAACCTGTAATAAATTAATGTATGAAACGAATTTTAGTTACCGGCGGCGCTGGTTTTGTTGGCTCCCATCTTTGTGAATTCCTTCTAAACCAGGGGAATGAAGTGGTTTGTCTGGATAATTTTTTTACCGGGAAAAAAGAAAAAGT
>JAFGDX010000580.1 GCA_016931875.1 Prolixibacteraceae bacterium | reverse complement strand
CAGTGAAACACCCTTTGTTCCGGAAACCGTAAAACTAATCTTCTCAAAAGATTATTTTACAACCAACGATTCGGTTCTTTTATCGTTTAATGCTTCTTTGCAGAAATATTCTGCAAGTTTTCCGGTCAATAACCACATGGGCAACATTCAGTATTATTTTGTGGCACAGTCTTCTGAAGGAAAAACATACCAACTTCCAAGTACCGCACCGGAAAAAAAATTAAGTTTCCGGATTGGGCCCGACTATTCTGCACCCCTTGTTCAGCACAACCCGGTAAAACTGGTTTCAAGTACCTTAAAATCGGTTCACCTCAAAGGAAAAGCAGATGATAACCTGGGAATTAAATCGGTAAAAGTAGAATACAAAATAGACGGAACAGAACAAAAGCCTGTTTATTTAACTCTTGATTCTGAAGATCTTTTCTCCGGTTCAGTAGAACTTCCTGATTATATTCAAAGCAAAAACAAGGTTGAATACCGGCTCATTGCCAGCGACAATTCAAAAAACAACAACAAGGTGGTTGTTCCTTCCAGCGGATATTATCAAGTAAATGTATTTGAACCGGAAGCCCCGGTTTCTTCCTACGAAAGCAATTTCAACACCCCCACGGAAGATTTTGCAGGCACTGATTTTAAAATATCCGATATCGACGGATTTTCCAGCGGTGCGTTGCACACCAACCATCCATACGAGCAGTCAGAAATTGAAAATGAAAAATACGATCTGATTACCCAGTTAAAGTACCCGATTATTATTGAAAACAACGGTCAAATGTCGTTCAGGGAAGTGGTATTGGTTGAGCCCGGTGAACCGGAAAGCAAATATACCGATCTGCTTTTTTGGGATTATGTGATTGTGGAGGCCAGCAAGGACAACGGAAAAAACTGGCTCCCGCTAACCGAAGGATACGATTCGAACAGCAACGACCACTGGTATTCAGGTTTTGTAAGTTCGTTGAAAAGCAATTCTTCCACCACTGCAGGAAATGAAAGCCTGTTTGCCTCGCATACCATTCATTTAACCGAAAACACCGGATTAATTCCGGGAGACGTGGTACTCATCCGATTCAGATTATCTTCCGACAAATCGGTTACCGGCTGGGGCTGGGCAATTGACGACCTGAAAATCCAGGGAAACCTGTTGGAGACAGCAGAAATTGCCTCAACCGAAAATATCGATGTTTATCCAAATCCGTTTTCCGATAACTTTTTTGTTGATTGCTCCGGGGCTGACAATGTTTCGGCTATCGACATCATGGTAACTGATCTCGCCGGAAAAACCGTATTTCGTGAAATATGGAACAATCCCGGATATTCATCAAAAAAACAAATCAATTTAACCAATATACAACCTGGCATCTATCTGGTAAATATGGCCACCGATGCCGCTCAAATGATTACTAAAAAAATTGTTAAATATTAAATTTACCTGTTATGAAAACATTACTTATTATTGCATTAATTGCAGCATTTATCGGACTAGTAGCTTCTATGGTGATATTTTACAAACTGGTTTTTGTAAAAAAATCCCGATTGTTCTAAAATTTTTTATGGGTTGCATGAGTTAAATTCATGCGTTTATTAAACAAAAGGTAGGAAAGGCCGGTTAAATTATCCGGCCTTTTTTTTGCACTTTCTTCTGATATTAACACTTCCCCGTGAACCAATCTTATGAATTATTCCTTCATATTTGTAATCGATTATGAACGTACCATTTATACATTGAATGAAAAGATTTTTATCCGTACTTTTTATTTTAGCTGTCAGCATCATCTCAATATCGGCTCAGCCACAGAAAGGAAAAAACAGCATAAAAGTTGCTCCGCCGGTTTGTTATGCATCCGGAACAGTTGAAAAAGCTGCCATTCCTCCCTCCCCCGGGTTGCTCAAAAAACTCAAATCAGGCGAAAAAAAGTCGGATATAATTGTTGAATACAGCCTTTTCCCCAACAATGCCAGGCAGGCTTTTGAGTATGCCGTGGGTTTGTGGGAAAGCATCATAGAATCGCCTGTCCCGATTTATGTAAAAGCAAACTGGCGTACCCTGAGCTCCAATGTTTTGGGAAGCAGCGGCCCCTATGCCTACTATCAGAATTTTAAAAACACACCCCACCAAAACCGGTTTTATCCGGTAGCCATTGCAGAAAAAATTACAAAATCTGAAATTACCGGACCCGAAACACCGGATATTACCGCCGATTTTAACAAAACAATCGACTGGTATTTCGGAACAGATTTAAATACACCCGATTCGTTGTACGACTTTGTTACCGTGGTTTTGCACGAACTTGCACACGGGTTGGGTTTTACAGGTTTTTTCTTTGTAAGCGGAAACGAAGGAGCTTATGGTTATGAAGAAATTGGTGATGCAGCGGCATTCGACCTGCTTGTTGTAAAAAACACAGGTGAACAACTGACTGATACTTCGGTTTTTCCCAATCAATCGTTAAAATTAAAAGATGCCCTTACTTCAGGCAATTTAAGGGCAAACAGCCCGGTGGCCGTTACCAGTGAAAACGGTTCTCTGCCCCGACTTTATGCGCCACCCGAGTGGGACGACGGATCAAGTGTATATCATCTCAACGACGCTATTTACCCTACCAGCAATCCCAATTCGCTTATGACTCACGCCATTGGAAAAGCAGAAGCTATTCACGACCCCGGCCCGCTTACCACCGGTATAATGGCCGATATAGGATGGAAACACATGTATCTTGATTTTGAAGAAATAAAGGACATTGAAAAAGTGCAGCCCCTGCAATTCAATGTAAACATCGAAAGTGACTATGAATTGGATTCCTCTTCCTTATATCTCATTTATTCAACCGACTCGTTTCAAAATCAAACAGATACCATTCATTTGCTTTCCTCTGAAATTGTGCATCGGTTTTCAGCAGAATTAACTCCTGAAACTGACAATGGAATTCTGCATTATTACATCAGTGCCAGCGATATCAAAACCAGGACTTTTCGGTTGCCAACCGAAGCGCCAAAAGATCTCTACTCGGTTAAAATTGGACCTGATAAGGAAAACCCGGTCATAGAACATATCCCGGTTGCCTACTACTTACTTTCTGAAAACAACCTGCAGATTTCAGCAAAAATTGAAGATAACCTTGGAATTGATACGGTATTTGTGGAATACAACATTAACGAAACCCTTCAGAATTCGTTTGGGCTGATAAACGATTCTGCAGATACTTACTCCGGAAGTTTTAATTTCAATAAAAATTTGCTTAAAGACGGCGACCAGGTAAATTACAGGATTTTTGCCCGCGATGCATCATCGGCGCAAAATATTGCTGTTGAGCCAGAGTCCGGATTCTTTTCGTTTTATGCAGAAGAAATTTTTACCCCGGTTAAAAACTACATTAATAACTTCGATTCGCCAACCACCGATTTTGTTATTTCTGATTTTGATATTTTTACCGAAACCGGTTTTGACAACGGAGCTTTACACAGCCCCCATCCTTACCCAAGCCCGAATGAGAACAACGCCGAATTTAATTTTTCTACCATTTTGAAGCGGCCGGTAATCATTCAGGAAAACGGAACCATAACATTTGACGAAATTGTACTGGTTGAACCCGGTGAATACAATGCCAGTTTTGGCGACAGTGAATTTTGGGATTATGTAATTGTGGAAGGAAGTAAAGACCAGGGAAACACATGGCAACCACTTGCCGACGGGTACGATTCACGCGGAAACACCGTTTGGCTAAACGCGTACACTGATAACATTGTTAACCAAATCTCAACCACAGTGGGTACTCCCGAAATGTATATTTCCAACGGAATCGAACTTCTTGAAAACAGCCATTTTTCAGTGGGAGATACCATTCTACTTCGGTTCAGGCTTTTTTCCGATCCTTATGCACACGGCTGGGGTTGGGCCATCGATAACCTGAGAATTCAGCAACCGGTGTCGTCACCGGTCACTCATCTTTCGCCGGGTAACATCCTTATTTTCCCCAATCCGTTTGAAAACGAACTGAATTTAACATTTGAAACGTCAAATAAAAAACTAAAAACCATTCAGGTTGATTTCTACAATGTGTTCGGACAAAAGATAAAATCCATCAGTTTTGACAACATTTTTGGAAATACCTCAAAAACAATCGATATGACAAATTTTAACCCGGGAATGTATTTGATAAACATTTTTGAAAATGGGCAAAAAATAACCTCCCAAAAGCTGATAAAAAAATAAAATCAATGTTAACACTTTGGGGTTATTTTGTACAAAAATTATTCTGAAAGCAATTTAATATTTCATTTTAAAAATATATATCTATCTTTGTTTTCATATTAAAAGAAAAATGAATACAACAATTAACAATACTTATTTTTACTATTACTTTTATTTTGGTTCTACAATCGGGATCACAAAGTAAGGTATGGTTTAAATTAAAGATATGTTACAGGAAGGTCTCGAAAGTTCGGGGCCTTCTTTTTTTTTAAAAAATGAGAGAATGAAAATAACAATTATCGGATTGGGGCT
>JAFGDX010000579.1 GCA_016931875.1 Prolixibacteraceae bacterium | reverse complement strand
TTTTGTGGTGGAAGAGCTTGAATTTTTGCGCTTTTTGTTAAAACACTGCCAGTCGCCTTTGTTTGAAGTTGATACAGAAAATCCAAACGAAACTGAAATCATTACCGTGGGCGAATTTATGGTTGATGAACTTGAAAACGATGAATTGGTTTCGGAACAACCGCTGTTTCAAACCATTTTTAAAGAGGTAAAAGAAAACCTGGGAAACAAGGATTTTGACCCCTGGAAATATTTTGTGTATCATCCCAACGGCGAAGTGAGCAAGCTGGCCACCGATTTGCTTTCAGAAAAATTTATTGAAAGTAAACGCTGGACAAAGGCTGGTGCTTATACCGAAAAAGAGGAGGATATTCTGGATTTGCTTATTCCGCGTATTGTTCATGAATATAAATTACGGAAAATCAGAATTATGCTGGATGAAATTGAAAGCGAAATCAATGCCGCTTCTGTTGAAAATGATTTTGACCAAATAATAGAAGCACAATCAAAATACATGAACCTGAAACGGGTGGAAAAACATTTATCGGACCAGCTGGGAAACCGGACCATTATTTAAACCATAAACAGATATGCGAACCCTTTTTATTGAAGACCGGAACGAAATTGAAAAAATTATGACCTCGTGCAAAACCTGCTACCTGGCCATGGCAGAAGATAACCTACCCTATGTTTTGCCCATGAATTTTGCACTTGACGGCGACTCGGTCATTTTGCATTCGGCGCAAAGCGGCCGCATGTGGGAAATTCTGCAGAAAAACCCGAATGTTTGTATTAACTGGACTTTGGGAGAAGAATTAAAATGGCAGGATGTACGTGTGGGTTGCAGTTACCGGGTAAAATCAAAATCGGTACTGGTAGAAGGTGAAGCTTTAATTATTGACGATTACGATGAAAAATACCGGTTACTGGAAGTTTTGATGCGTCAGTACAGCGACCGGAAATTTAAATTTAACAAACCCGCTGTAAAAAATGTAGGCATCATAAAAGTTAAAATTAAAAAACTAACGGCAAAGGAATTCGGGGCCAAAGCCGTTACCCCGTGGAACAGTTAAAATACCGACGTATGATTTTTGTAACAGGAGGAACCGGTTTGGTGGGCGCGCATTTGTTGTTTGAATTAACAAATGCCGGGGAAAAGGTAAAAGCATTAAAACGCGAAACCAGCAATTTACAGCAGGTTGTAAAGACCTTTTCTTATTACACTGAAAATCCACAGAAGCTTTTTGACCGGATTGAATGGGTAAACGGCGACCTCCTGGATTACTTTTCGTTGGAGCAAATGTTGAACAAGGTAACCGAAATTTATCATTGCGCAGCCGTTGTTTCATTTCAGGCGGGAGAACGCGAAAAGATGATTTCGAACAATGTGGAAGGAACAGCCAATCTTGTAAATGCGGCCATTGAAAACGGGGTAAAAAAAATCTGCCATGTAAGCTCTGTCGCCGCACTTGGCCGCCTGCAAAACGGTGAACCGGTAACCGAAGAAACCAACTGGGTACCCTCCAAAAAGGTGTCGGGATACTCGGAAAGCAAATTCTTTTCGGAAGCCGAAATATGGCGCGGGATGGAAGAGGGGCTGGAGGCCGTAATTGTAAATCCCTCCATTATTGTGGGGCCCGCCAACTGGGAAAACGGCAGCTCCCGGTTTTTCAAAACCATTTGGGACGGAATGCCTTTTTATACACGTGGTGTAACAGGCTTTGTCGATGCAAGAGATGTTGTGCGGGCAATGATTCAACTGATGCAGCCGGAGAATTTTAAAACCTGTAAAAACCAACGCTACATTTTAAACGCCGGAAATATCAGTTACCGCGATTTTTTCGCACAAATAGCAGATGCGCTTGAAAAACCCCACCCAAAATATTTCGCATCAGACTACTTGTTAGGCGTTGTATGGAGAGTAGCTGCTTTCCAGGGTTGGATAACACGCAAACCATCAGTAATAACACGGGAGGCAGTGACAGGTTCAAATGAGATAAACAAATTCGACGGAAGTAAAATAATCCAAACACTCGGTTTTCAGTACACGCCAATTTCTGAATCTGTTAAACAAACCGCTTCCTTTTTCAAAAGTGACCTTTTGTAAATTATCAGGCATGAAAAACAAGCAAGGGCGTTTTGGTATGGAAAACCATCTTCCGTGCAAAACTCGGGTTAAACAGCCGCGAAATCATATTCCGTTTATGCGTTGTTAACGATAAAATGTCAATCTTTTCCTCATCAATTACTTTTTCAAGAGAAGCTAAAATATCATCGCCCGCTACCAGTTTACATTCAAAATCCTTGTTTTGATATTTTTTCTGAAGCACTTCTTTCATTCCCTCCAGCCGTGCCACATCCCATCCGTTTCCTTTGGGTTGCCCCACATGTGCACAAACCAGCTTCATATCAAAAGGTTTTAACAGGGCTACCAGTTTGTCGATGGCAACGAAGTCCTTTTCATCAAAATTAGTGGCATACAACACTTTTGAGAACTCTTTCAATTCCCTTGTTTTTGAATCTTCGGGAACCACCAAAACCGGAACGCGCGAATTGTAAATCACGTCAACAGCAACACTGCCAACGGTTTCGGCATACTCGGCTGTGCCCCCGCGACCCATCACAATCAGTTCCGAATTGTGTTTTTCAGAATAAGCCAGAATATCTTCATCCGGATACCCTGATTTAATGATAAACTCCGAAGTCACTTCTTCCCATTTTCGCTTGCCAATGGCTTTGGAAAGCCGCGCCATAAACTTCTGGAATTTTTCGTTGGCATTTTGTTCTGCATATTCCATTTTTACCAGCAGTGTGGGGTCGTAGGCATACACATCGCTAAACGGGATGGAATGAATCAGCGGATTAATGTAACAATGCAGAAATACAATTTTAATTCCCAGGTGGCTTGCAATATTGTAGGCCATTTTACAGGCCTTTTCCGAATCAAGTGAAAAGTCGATCGGAACCAGAATATGTCTTTCCTTTTCCTCCTTTTCAGGTGCATGGGGCGCGGGTTTTGTCCCGATTAACTTATTCAAAACAGGCATGGCTTTGGGAACATCTTTCTCCATTACTTTTACCTGCACCGAATACGAAACTGTACCTTCTACCAAATTGAGATTTTCGAGCACACACTCAATTTTTTTTGCCTCCAGCTTCATTTTTAAAAAATGTGCTTTTGTGTAAGGCAATACTACAATTGTAACCAGTTTTTCTTCCATGACCTTTGGTTTTTAAATTGAACCATATATTTCAGTTATTTATTCGACTGAAG
>JAFGDX010000144.1 GCA_016931875.1 Prolixibacteraceae bacterium | reverse complement strand
TAATTATTTTTTCAATTACAGCGGCGGTTTGCGGTGTCGCTTCACTGGGTTTCAAAACCACAACATTGCCAGCCGAAACAGCCCCAATCAAGGGAGCCAGTGTGAGCATAAATGGATAATTAAACGGGCTGATTATCAGTACCCTTCCGTATGATTGTTTGTAAATATAACTTTTGGAGGGAAAGGCATGCAGCGGTGTTTTCACTACTTCAGGGCTGGCCCATTTTTTCAGGTGTTTTATATGCTGTGTCAGTTCAAATTGTATCAACCCAATTTCGGAGGCGAGCGATTCAAATTCTCCTTTTCCCAGGTCGTTCCGAAAAGCGGCTATCAATTCCTGCTCATGGTTTTTTATTGCCTGTTTCAGTTGGGTTAAATGTTTTAACCTGAAATCAATTCGAAGGGTGGTGTGGGAATTAAAAAAATCATCTTGTTTTTGAATTAATTCATTTACATTTTTCATTTCTCGGGCGAATTCATTTTAGAGCATTTTATCAGGGCCTTTTTCATTGCCTGCTCAATGGTTTTATAATCAAAAATTTCGTTCCCGATGTAAATAAAAAAAATGGCCAGGGAGTTGCCGTTTCCGGAATCTTGCAGTAAATGCTGATTCAAACGGTAGGCTTCGCGCATTCTACGTTTGATGAGATTTCGCTGAACGGCTTTTTTAAATTTTTTTTTACTTACCGAAAAACCCGCCTGCACGTTGTTGCCGGCCGGTAATTCTGTTTGTAAAATGATAATTTTTATGGGAAAAGACAAAAACGACACTCCTTCTGAAAAAAGTTTATCGATTACTTTTTTGCTGCAAAGCCGCCCCTGTTTCTTAAAAGTAAACCTGCGAATTTTTGAGTCAGAATTTTGCGGAGATTTTTCCATACTACAGTAAAAAAGGCCATCCGTTGTTCCACAGACAGCCTTTAAAATTATATATTTTTCTTATTATCTGTTACTTATTGTTCTTTTTAATGTACTGCTCCAGCGCCATTGTCATGGAAGGCGCCTGTGCAGTTGGAGCTTCAATGTCCAAACGCAAACCTGCTTCACGCACAGCTTGCGCGGTTGTAGGCCCAAAACAGGCAATGCGTGTTTCGTTTTGTTTAAATTCGGGAAAATTCTGGAAAAGTGATTTTATTCCCGAGGGGCTGAAAAATACAAGGATGTCGTAATTTACATCGGCCAAATCCGACAGATCGCTGCTCACGGTTCTGTACAAAATAGCTTTGGTGTATTTGTATCCTTCCTTATCCAAAAGTTCAGGTATTTCCTGTTTGTGGATATCAGAAAGCGGAACAAGAAATTTCTCTTCTTTATGTTTTTTCATCACATTTACCAAATCGGAAAAACGCCCGTCGGCATAAAATATTTTTCTTTTCCGGTATACAATATATTTCTGAAGATAAAAAGCCGTAGCCTCCGATATACAGAAATATTTCATTGAATCGGGAATGGTTAACCGGAGTTCCTGGCTAATCCGGAAAAAATGATCGATGGCAGTACGACTGGTAAAAATAACTGCGGAATGTGATAAAATCTGAATCCGGGTTTGCCGGAATTCTTTTGCTGCAACACCTTCCACCTGAATAAACGGGCGAAAGTCGATTTTAACACCATGTTTTTCTGCCAACTCAAAATACGGAGATTTTGTAGTGCTTGGCTCCGGCTGTGAAACTAATATGCTCCTGACTTTCAAAATTCTATGCTTTTAATGAAACTTATCCCCTTCTTAAACAACTACTTTATAAATTAAAAGCAAGGGTAAAAATTCAAGGGAACAAAGGTACAAAAAGAGATAAAATATAGAAAACTGTTTTTTTAATAAAATGGAAATCCCTCGTCCCAACAACAAAGAATAAAAAACGACCATCACAAACACCCCTGCAAGTAACAGAAAATCAACACTTTTAAAAGGTCCGAAAGCAACCAATGTTACAATCGGAAAAAGAATTAAACCCGTAATTCGCCCATAATTATCGTGATTAAAAAGGTATTCACTGCTCTCTTCCCGGCTTTCAAAAACGATTCCGATGGCGCGGTAAAGTAATTTTTTACCAATAAAATAAATAGACACCCCTCCCAAAGAAAATAAAAACAACATTACGTTTGAAAACGGGAATTCAAGATGAACAAATCCGGCCACCTGAAACAAAAAAACCGATACCGTCAGGTAAAATAATAATTCAAGCCGAACCGCCCCGCCCGTGAGCGAATAACTTCTTTCTTCGAACATGCGAAATGAAGTGGCATAATTTACCGACGACTGAAACAGGTGCTTCAGGTATTTTGAATAGGAAAATTTTACGGAAGCAAATAAAACCAGTGCCAAAATAAAAATTAAAGCAAGCCAGTCGGTATTTACCGTGTTTCGTTCACGAACAGGTAAATCCATCTCTTTCCCTGGCACCACGGGGGTGGTCATCAAATTCACTTCGGTTTTGGGTTCCATAAAACGTTTCCCGTTCACCACCAGCTGGTTCTCGCGTTGCCTTTGCCAGTAACGAATTTGCGCCAAAGTGGGCTTTTCGGCTTGCGGTGCTGCCGTTGCAGAAATCGTATCCTGTAAAAACAAATAGCTCAATTCCATAGGAAAAAAAGAAATCAGTTGCAAAGATATGAATACAAAAACGATTGTTTAGATTTGCCCGAATTTAAAATTCAACTATTTTCACCATTACTAACTTTTTTGCATTTGAATATGATTTATCTTGCTCCTTTGCAGGGACATACTGATTATATTTTCCGAAAAGCCTGTTCGGAGGTATTTCCCGGTATCGATGCATTTTTTATTCCTTACATTTCAGTAAAAAACGAACAGGTTTTAAAAAAATATATGGCTGAAATTGCGCCGGAAAACAACCCGCAGAAAAGAGTGGTTCCGCAAGTACTGGTGAAAGATGAAAAGGAGATTGTGTTTCTTGCAAAAATATTATATGATTTGGGATACAAGGAAATAAACCTGAATTTGGGTTGTCCGTATCCCATGGTAACCCGGCGGGGAAAAGGTGCCGGATTACTGCCACGGCCAGAGCAAATCCAAAAAATACTCGATGCTTTTCACCGGCATTCGCCTCTGAAACTTTCTGTAAAAATGCGCGCCGGCCTCGAAGATAAAAAGGAAATTGAAAATGTTTTGCCGGTTTTAAATGATTTTCCTTTGACAGAAATCATACTTCACCCCAGAGTTGCCAGGCAATTGTACGCCGGAGAAATTATTGAAACCGCTTTTATGTTTG
>JAFGDX010000143.1 GCA_016931875.1 Prolixibacteraceae bacterium | reverse complement strand
TACGTATTTTCAACAAACAACTTTTCAAGGCGGGTTTCAAGAAAAACTCCATCGTTGAGCCGGGTTTTTATAAGGAAAAAATATGCATTCAGAAATTCCAATTCTTCCGAAAGTTTAACCAGGTGAAATTCATTCTTTTCAATAACATAACGCAAAGTTTTCGACAGCTTTACTATAAAATCGGCTGAAAGATCGGCATCTTCATATACCAGCGAAGAAAGTACGCTTAAGCTGTTGAACAAAAAATGAGGTTCAATTTGTGCTTTTAAAGCCATGTATTGCGCCAGTAGATTTTCCTTTTCCAGTTCCTGTGCTTTTAAAATTTCACTTTGAAGATTTTTTTGTGTTTCAAAATAACCATCGAAACCAAGTATCAACAAATACAAACACGTTAAAGCAACTGTCAGCTCCGGGTTTAAAAATATAATTTCATCCCAGTTTTCGGCATTTCCAAACAAATAAATGTCTCCTGCACGATACAAATGATTTAAGGAAACAGAGAGTATAAATCCTAAAATTGCATGAAGCGATGTTAGAATAACAATTCGGTTCAATTCCTTTTTTATGTTTCTTGTCAATTTTTCAAAATAACCATTAAAAAAATCGGCAATTAACCATATAAACAGGCCATAAATTGTAAAGAAGATTGTAAATACAAAACTGCGGAAATTTAATTCAAATGGTCCTTGAGGAAAAGAGTGATCAAAACTTTTTACGATAGTTTGAATAAGAAAAACCACCCAAAACCGAAGCCAGAATTTTCTTATTCCTTTCATGAGTTAAAATTTGATATAATTGTTTTTTTGAAACCACAAGATAGCTTTTTCCAATGATAACTGTACCGGAATCATACTGAAACCAATCTCCTTGACCGCTTTTTCTGCCGAATAATAATTCTCCACGCATAACATTTTTGCATTTGTACTTGTTAGCTGAACAGGAATTTTGAAAAATTTTTCAAGTACATCGCCGCCAAAACCCAACAATTTTAACAACCATGCCGGAATTTTGAAAAATATAGTTTTTTGGTTCGTGAAATTTACAACCTTTTTAAAAAATTCTTTATAGGAAAGATTTTCCCCTGCCAAAAGATAACTCTCTCCCTTTTTACCGTGTAGCATTGCATTTACAACTCCATGGGCTGCGATTTTTGCATCGACGAAATTTTTCCCTCCGGGAGGAGTAAAAACAAACATTTTATTTACCACATGAAAAAATATTGCTCCGCTACTGGGTTTTACGTCGTTTTCACCTATCAGAAAAGTTGGGTTTACCACAACTGTATCAAGTTTGCTCTTTTCGTATTTACTTAAAACCATCTGTTGGGCTTGCAATTTACTGTATGCATAACCTGAGCTTTTTAACCATTTAGGAAACGGATTTTGCTCATTCCCCGGCAAAAGTTTTGTGCCATTCCCAAAACAATTGGCTGTACTTACAAACACAAAACGTTTGATGTTGTATTTTATACAAGCATCAAAAACAAATTTTGTGCTTTGTACATTGGGCTGATAAAAAGTATCAAGCCGCGAAGGAATTTGCGAAGTCCGGGCTGCGGCATGAATCACATAATCGCAATCCTTTACTGCACTTTCAACATCGTTGCTGTTTGTAATTTGCCCGTAAAAAAATTCACAATCCAATCCCTGTAAGGCTTTCAGATTACTCCCTTTTCTGACCATTGCCCTCACCCTGAATTCACGATTTAATAATTCACCAACAACATGCGAACCTAATAAACCATTTGCTCCGGTAACTAATACTTTCATTTACAGTCTCCTTCAACAATTTGGTTCGACATTTCAATTTCTTTTTGAAGAGTGGATCGCATTATCCGCAACCTCATCCACACCGGCACCATTTTTAAAATTAACCAACTAATTTTATTCATAAATCCGGGTATAATCAGTTCGTCCCCCTTTAAAAGCTGTCGAATGCAAATTTTTGCAACTTTCGATGTTGAAAGCGTCGTACTGCGAATCAATCGGTTATGGCTTTCAATTCGCCGGGTAACTTCTGCGTTTGTCCGCATTCCTCCCGGATGTGCAACACTAACAATTACGCCGGTGCCTTTTAGCTCGGCTCCTAATCCGCGTGAAAATGAATATACGAATGCCTTTGATGCCGGGTAAACTGTTTTAAATGGCATTGGCCCGAATGAAGCCATGCTTGCGATGTTCAGAATGTATGCTTTTCCCTGTTTTCTTAAAACCGGCAATAGAAGATGTGTGAGTAAAACCAATGCCCGCATATTCAGCAAAACAATTTGATCGATATACGTGGTTTTTGCTTCCAGAAACGATTTTGTACCACCCACGCCTGCGTTATTAATTAAGATTTCAATTTCAAAACCGTCAATATTTTGTACAAGTTGCTCAACTGCTTCAAATTTTGTCAAATCAGTTTCAAAAGTTTTTACCTGCACGTTAAACTGAACTGTTAAGTGTAATCCAAAGCGATTGATTTGCTCGCCGGGCAAAGCCGTTAAAATAAGATTTTTTCCCATTCCTGCACATTCCAAAGCTAATTCTCTTCCAAGCCCTGTACTGGCACCGGTAATTAACGTATATTTTTCAGTTTTCATCCTGAAGTTTTATTTTTCGGGTTAATAAGGAGAGGGAAATATAATACCCAAGAAACATAGCCAAAATACCGGTTACAAAACCACCTAAAAGCAAAGAAAGAAAAACATCGGAGCCCGCCTCAAGAATGGTTTTGGCAAAACTAATTCCAATTCTATCGGGCATTTGAAATGTTGATTCAATCCCTAAAATTTTCTTTCCCAGCCAGTAATTAAAGGCAAAAACAAAAACTCCCGTTGCCAAATTGGTATTAAAAACACCGGCAATAGCTGCAGCTTTGTTAAACCGTAAAAAAGATGCAAGTGTGGCCGATATTATCATTTGAAAACCCGGAAAAGGCAACATTCCTACAAACGACCCAAGCGCAAATCCTTTTGCAACAACCTTAGGTTCACCTTTTAAGATAAACAACCGTTTTAATCCTTTCAATTTAAAATCTTTTGCTTTCATTTTGTCTCTGCCAGTTGTTTTAAATCCTGAAAAGAATC
>JAFGDX010000142.1 GCA_016931875.1 Prolixibacteraceae bacterium | reverse complement strand
TTTTTCATCTTCAAAGTGGGTTTGTTTAAATGCAGTAAATTTAGCTTCTACCGACGCAACATTTGTATTTTTCTTTAACAGTAAGTAGGTATAAAACCAACCGTTGTACTGACTGGGATCATCAAACGACAACAAAATTTCGGGATGAAAATGGCTGTTTCCCGGAAAGTCGGGCATCACACCGGTTATCGTGTAAGTATAAAATTTGTCCTCTTGCTGGTGCGACCATTCCAGTTTTTTCCCGATGGGATCAATATCTCCAAAATATTTTTTAGCAATGGTTTCATTGATTACCGCATTTTTTGGAGCGTCGAGCACATGTTCCGGATTTCCTTCAATTAAATTTACATTGAATACTTTAAAGAAGTTGGAATCTGTGGAGAAAACGCTCATGCTGTAAAATTTATTTTCGCCAATCTTCAGTGAACTGGCTCTTCCCGGCGCCAATCGTACAAACTCTTCCACTTCGGGAAAATATCCGGCGAAATCTTTTAACCAGCTCCGTTGTACCCGTGCAAAATGACGTGTGCTTCCCCCTCCTGTACTTTCAACCGTAAAACGGTAAATCCGGTCAGCGTTTCCGTAAAATTTATCGAAACTTTTTTCGTAGTTAATCCACGAAAAAATGAATAAAATGGAGGTAAACGCGAGTGTTAACCCCAGCAGGTTGTTCAGAAAAAATCTTTTGTCTTTCTGAAAATTGCGTTTTACCATTTTTAAAAGGAAACGGAGCATATCTTTTATATTTCAGACTTCGGCTTCGTTCACGGTGACAGTCAGTGAGCGAAGTCGAACTGTGGTTTACATAACTATTTTCTGTTTTCCACCGGGTAATCTTCGCGCACGAGTCCGTCGATGAGTTTTACAATCCGGGTTCCGTACTGTGCAAAATCTTCATTGTGGGTTACCTGGATGATGGTCATTCCTTCTTCATTTAGTTTTTTCAGCAATTTCATTATCATCTCACCTTGTTCCGAATGCAGGTTTCCGGTGGGTTCGTCGGCAAGTAACAATTTCGGACTGCCAATAATTGCACGGGCAATGGCTACCAGTTGCTGTTGTCCGCCCGAAAGCTGGCTCGGGAACAAATCTTTTTTGGCCACCATGTTAAAACGGTCGAGCAGGTCGGCAACCATCGCTTTTCGTTCTTTTCCTTTTACGCTGCGGTAAACCAACGGTGTTTCAATGTTTTCATACACATTTAATTCGTCGATGAGGTGAAAGGCCTGGAAAATGAACCCAATGTGGCTGCGGTGGTACTGTACTTTTTGTTTTTCCTTGATTTTATGGGCAGGTTCGTCCCAGAAATAATATTCACCTGCACTGGGTTCATCCAGCAGGCCAATAATATTTAGAAGAGTTGATTTTCCGGCACCACTGGGCCCCATAATGGTTACAAACTCACCTTGTTTTACTTCGAGGTTAACCCCTTTTAAAATAAAGGTTCGTTGGAATTTCGCATCGTAATACTTGTCGATTTTTTTTAATTGTATCATTTGTCTTAAACTTTGATTAATTGATTTTATGATGGGTTTTGATATTTTTTGTTCATTACCCTTTTGAAATCGAGACTTTTACTTCCAAAATTAATAAGTAGCCCAACTTCCATATTATAAGCTTCCAAATAATTAATTGCCTGTGCCAGATGAACATCTTCCAGTTGAATAACTGCTTTTATTTCTACCATAATTTTTTCTTCCACAAAAAAGTCAACCCGTCTTGTTCCAATTTCTTCTCCTTTATAAAATAAGGGCATTACAAACTCCCGCTGCGCATTAATATTTTGTAAACGAAATTCTGTTTCAAGTGCACGTTGATAAATGACTTCCTGAAATCCATTTCCCAAATGTTTGTGAACTTCAATCGAACACCCTATTATTCTTGAAGTTAATTCTGAATATTTATATTTTTCATTGATATGTTGCATATTGTTTTTATTTCTTATTATAGTCTTGAACTTTGATTCTTCGGATTTTCTGATAAACTTTGATTAGTTTCTGTTCTTAAACTCAATGTATTCATTTAATCATTTAAATCAAAGTTCAAAACCTATTCATACCTCAAACTTTCCACCGGATTCTGTGTAGCTGCTTTCCACGATTGGAACGAAACCGTTACCACAGCAATTGCCAGCGCCAATACACCTGCAACGGCAAAAAGCCACCAGCTTAATGTGGTTTGGTAAGCAAAATTTTCGAGCCAGCGGTGCATGGCGTACCAGCTAAGCGGTGTTGCTACAACAATGGCAACCGCCACCCACTTCAGAAAATCTTTGTTCAGCATTTCAATCACTTCGCCGGCACGCGCTCCGTTTACCTTGCGAATGCCAATTTCTTTGGTTCGTTTTGAAATGGAAATCAGCACAATGCCAAATAAACCCATAATGGCCAGCGAAACGGACAACAATGAAAAAGCGGTTATCAGTTTGGCCTGGTTTTGTTCCTGTTGGTAAAACTGGTTTATCTGATCGGTTAAATAGTTGATTTCCACAATGGATTCAGGCGAGATTTGTGTTACCAGCCGATCCACCGTTTCAATGATGGATTTATCATTCAGCCCGTTTGTTTTGATAGCCAGTAAACGCATTTTTTCAGGGTGTTGCTGTAAAATCACCATGGGTTGGATGAGCGAATGTATCGAGTGAGCGTTAAAATCTTTTACTACTCCCCGCACTGTAAATCCGTTGAGTAAATCGCCGGCTTTGATATTATATTCCAAAGCAGTGGATTCATTGATGATCAGGTTGGTTTTGCCATCCTCCTGGAATTCTCCAAACGATTCACCGTCAACGATTTCCATGCCCAGAAGTTCAATCATTCCCTTTCCCATGATTAGCCCGTCGAATCGGACGGTTTCTTCATCGGTTCGTAAATTTACAGGAAGAAATGCCCCAAATGGGGGGATAAACGAAGACCCGGCGGTGGCAATAACATTCGGATTTTTGTCCAGTTGGTTTCTGATGATTTGAATCTGTTGTTGCAGTTCGGGTGTATTTAATTCGCAAATAAGAATGTTGGCCGGGTCGATGGCTTTAAAATTGGTAAGTCCGTAATTGATTTGTTTTTTGAAGGTAAAAACACTCACCATCAAAACAATAAAAATGGCAAAATGAAAACTTAAAAACGAATGGTTTAATCCGGAGTGTTTTTGTTTGCGGTTGATTTTTCCGGTAAGCAAAATCACGGCAGAAGTTTGTGAAACATTGATGCCGATAAACAACCCCGAAATGGTTCCCGTGAGAAAAATTAC
>JAFGDX010000141.1 GCA_016931875.1 Prolixibacteraceae bacterium | reverse complement strand
GATTTCTCCGGTGAAACCTATGTTTATGGGATTGAAGATTTCCAGGATAAAGGTTTGAAAGAGGGCGATATCATCACACTTATTGGGAAACGTGCCGAATACAAAGGAACTCCACAAGTAGGAGGTGCTGTGCTGGAAGAAGTTATTCCCGTAACTACTGCTACTATTGCTGAAGTGCTGACTAAACCTGACGACTCCAGTACTTACTTTATGGTAACCGGTGAAATTACCGAAATAGATAATCCAACCTATGGTAATCTGTATTTGAAAGATGGCGACAGTGAAATTTATCTGTATGGCTGCTACCCGGGTTTTGGTGCAACCGGCGATGCCAGAAAATACCTATTGGCTGACAAAGGCATTAAAGTTGGAGACACAATTACAGTTATCGCAACGAAAGGCTCTTATAACGGAGTAGATCAACTTTCAAATGGTATTTATTTCAGCCACGTAAGTGCAGAATAAAATGAAATATTCTTCCATTATTAAATTGATGGAGTAAATAAAAAAAGCATGACAATTAATTTTGTTATGCTTTTTTTTTGCGCTTAAGATGAACCCGTGTTGTTCACATAAAAAAAATCACTCACCGCATTATTCATTTGAGCAACGGCTGCTGAGCTTGTAAGCAAATTGCCAAATACTGAATCTGTTGCCGATGCAACCAACGAAGCGTCTCACAACGAAACAATTCACGTCATCCTGAAAGACGGCGCTTACAAATTGCAGGCACAAGAACCTTAAAGTTATATATTGAAAAAAGCCACAAAATTGCGGCTTTTTTTATACTTCATTTCCAAACAATTAAAACATAACCCTGTTTTTTATTACAGGAATGATTATTTTAGCCGCCAATTTGACGGGGAACTTTCAGGGAAAATAAAATGGAACAGTTAGTGATGAATCAGATGTTGGAAGAAAAAGGATTTATTGATGAAACAATTGATCCGAAATTAAAACTAACCGATGAAATCAATCGTCTGAAAAAAGAAAAAAATGCGGTGATTCTCAGCCATTTTTATGTTGACGGAGAATTGCAGGACATTGCCGATTATGTGGGCGACAGTTTAGGTCTGGCCCAGGCGGCTGCAAATACTGACGCCGAAATGATAGTTTTTGTAGGTGTTCATTTTATGGCCGAAACGGCAAAAATTATCAATCCAACCAAAAAAGTAATCCTGCCTGATTTAAAGGCAAGCTGCTCGCTGGCCGAATCAGCACCGGCTGATAAATTTGCTGAATTTAAAGCCAAATATCCGGATCATAAAGTGATTACTTATGTGAATGCAACGGCTGCACTAAAAACCATGTCTGACATTGTGTGTACATCGGCAAACGCCAGACAAATTGTGGAAAGTTTCCCAAAAGACCAGAAGCTGATATTTGCCCCTGATAAAAATCTGGGAAACTACATCAACAGCATCACCGGGCGCGAAATGGTACTTTGGGATGGCGCTTGTATGGTTCACGAACAATATTCAGTAGAAAAAATTATTAAGCTGATGGAGGAACATCCTGACGCAGAATTTATCGCCCATCCTGAATGCGAAAAACCTGTACTTTTACTTGCAAAACACATTGGTTCAACAACTTCGCTTTTAAAATTTGTTCAGAAAAGTGAAAAGAAAAAATTTATCGTGGCTACTGAAAGCGGTATTCTTCACCAAATGACAAAAGCCTGCCCCGATAAAATATTTATTCCGGCACCAGGAAACGATTCCACCTGTGCCTGCAACGACTGCTCGTATATGAAACTGAACAGTTTGCAAAAACTTTATATCTGTTTAAAATACGAGCAACCAGAAATTACTCTTTCGGCTGATGTAATTGAAAAAGCCAGAATCCCAATTCAAAGAATGCTTGAAATTTCAAAATAAAGAATCCCTTTCGCTACTGAAATCCCGGCATAACCGGAACAGAATCAGGAGCATCGGTAAGATTTTCAACCAACAAATTTTGTTGCGAAATTTCTATGGCCCTCAACAACGTTTTATCAATTTGTTTAATAATCGGGTAAAAGCCCTCCTCGCCAATTATATTCCGTGCAATATAAGCTTTCAGTTGCGTATTGATAAGTGAGCCCGATTCTTTCAGTCCCCCGGAATCGCGTTGAACCCCTTGTTCTGCGGCATAAGCAACAAAATCATTCAAAACATTGTGGTTGTCAAGAAAAGTATCAAATTCATCAGCTTGCGAAAACTGAGTTAATGTTTCCCGGTTTTGGTCGGCATACCGATAAGCGTAGGTGTAAATCAGCCCTTTTCGGTAAATCTTATCAAAATAGTCCGAGTTTCCGGAGGTATCAACCGGCACAAAAAAGTCGGGCATAATACCGCCGCCACCGTAAACTGTTCTTCCGCCTTTGGTGGTATATTTTAATGAATCGGCAAACGGTACACTGTCTGCCACCATTTGCTCCATGCTGTGAAACCGTTCGTAAATATTGTGGTAATATTCTTCATTCCCTTCGTCGTAGGGATTTTGAATACAACGCCCGCTGGGTGTATAAAACCGTGCTATTGTCAAACGCAGCGCCGAACCGTCCATCAGTGGAATTTGCTCCTGCACCAGTCCTTTTCCAAACGAACGCCGGCCAATTACAATTCCACGGTCGTTGTCCTGCATTGCTCCTGCAAATATTTCACTGGCCGACGCTGAAAATTCATCAATCAGCACATAAATCTTCATATCTTTCCAGGTAGCTTTTCCCGAGGCATTGTAAGTTTTTCGCGGCTGATGATCACCTTCGGTATACAAGATAGGTTCTCCTTTTTCAAGTAGCTCGTCCACCATTCGAAGCACACTTACCAGCGAACCGCCCGTATTTTGCCGTAAATCGATAATAACTTTTTCAGCACCCTTGTCCGAAAGTTTTTTCATTCCGTCCATATATTCATCGTAGGTGGTTTCGGCAAACCGGCTAATTTTCATAAAACCTGTCTGGT
>JAFGDX010000140.1 GCA_016931875.1 Prolixibacteraceae bacterium | reverse complement strand
GGGAAAGATGTTTCTGCTGAGATGCTAAAAGCCGGTATGGCATGGCACTATAAAGAATATGATAGCTCAGAACTTTATGAAACCTTAGAAATCAAGGCGAAAAAGAAAAAAACTGGATTATGGGTCGATAAAGCTCCAGTCGCTCCTTGGGATTTCAGAAGGAATTAATTCAGCAAAGAGGGGTATATTTGAAAAGAATTGCAATTGTAAACAAACAGAAAAAATGAGTGAATTCGATGCATTTTTAAGCCGTCTTTCCGACCATGAACTGGCCATCTTTTACGGATACAGGTATAACGGGTTTCTGGAAAATTCACAGAAAAAAATCGACCGGGAAATCGGCAGGAGAAATCTGGGGCCGGAAAAACTGAAAGCATTAAAAGACAGGAGATTGAGCAGTTTGACGGCAGAAGAAATAAAAACCTGTCCGCGCTGTGGTTCCGGTCAATTGTTTGTTGAAAGCGATTTTCAGGAAATACCCGTTACCGAGTTTTCTTCAGCAGAAATTGCTGTAGACTCAATGCGTTGCCGCCTCTGCGGTTACAATGCCGGTAAAGCAACACCCGGGAATTTTTTTGAAAAAATAAAACAAATTTTTGGCAGGCGCCGAAACCGAAGAATCAATAAATGGAATGAACTGTAAAAGGGCGCACCCGCTGCTTCCCGGATTCTTTTGTCTGCTTCCTGTGTGCAACCCAGCCAACACAGCGAAGCGTAGAATTTTAATTCGAAAAACAACCCGGGTTGACGGGGAAAACGGGTGGCAAAATTTTACAAACGGGTAAGAATAAATTCATATTTTGTACCGGGATGTTTTGTATTTTTGCCGTCGTATAATTCTGCATAAACATGGGTAAAAACAGCATCCGGATTTTTGGCTCACTCCTGCTCGCGGCCTTTTATTGCTGGGGGGTGCTGGTTTTCCATCCCGGATTTCCGGCCAACCCGGAAAACCCGTATTTTTCCAAAGTAAATTCTACCGATCGGCTCTCTTTGTACAATTCTGCAAACAACTATTACTGCGCAGATGCAAAAACAGAGCGGTACACAAACGGGCCCGGACAAGGCCCCGTGGTGAATCTGAAAGACGGGAACGCTTCGCCTGCCGGAATGGTTTATACCGACAGGATTTTGTTTACATCCAGGTTTTCGCAGTACACAAAACAGGCCGTTTCCTTTTTTATTCGTTACCGAAAAGCCGATATCATCTTCCCGTTCCACTATTTCTGGTAGTCCGTTTTTTTAACCGTCAGGTAATTTTATTGATTTCGGATTGTGTGTTGTAAAGAGTTGCAATACAGATTATTAATTACTAAAACATAAAAAAATGGATACAGGAACCTTGATTATGGGGGTGATACTGATCGCCGTCGTTGGTGTGCCGGTGGTTTTTATTGGCAGAAAAGGAAATAAAACCAAACACAAACTAAAAGAATTGGTAACCACCGCCGCTGCCCGCGAAAATTGCACAATAAGCGAATATGAAATTTGGGAAGATTCGGTCATTGGCACCGACAAACAGAACCATGTTGTATTTTTTGTAAATGCGGCAAACGGAAACCATGTTGTACAAAACATTCACCTTGCTGAAATTAAAAGTTGCAGAAGCAATATTACAGGCAGAACTTTTGATTCCGGTGGCCGGAGTGTGAGAGTTATTGACCGTTTGAGTTTAAATTTTATTCCCAAAAATAATAAACCGGAAATTGAACTGGAATTTTTTAATGCAGAGAAAGGAACCCAGCTTTTTAACGAACTGGCAACACTTGAAAAATGGCAAAAAATTGTAAGTGAACAGTTATCAGTCCATACAAAGTAATACAAATGCACCGCGGGCCAAAATCCGCGGTGCAAAACTGGATTTTTGAAGCGCCTGGCCCCAAATGCGCAAGCCAGGGAAAAGAACCGGGGGCAGGGAAGAGAGCAAAAGAAGTTGGAACGAATGGATAGCCGTGTTTACAATGAATGCGGTTTGCCAATCATTTGCACGCCGGGATTGTTGTGCAAAACGTGCTTATTTTTCAGCCTTTTGGTTTAGAAAGGTATTGAGTTTTTCGTGGATGGTGACCGAATGTTCATGCACAAAACGTTTGTTTTCCACGCCCAGCACCCACCGGATGCCGTGTTCCTCGCTGGCGGTAAATACTTCGTCAACATGGAAAACATCTTCCCGTTTTATCTCGTCCGATTCTGTGACCTTAAATCCAAGGCTGCGGCTTATATCAAGAATTATCTGCCGGAGTGTGTCTTCAAAACACCCCGAAGCCAGTGCGGGAGTAATCAGTTCGTTTTTTTTCAGGAAAAAAATGTTGGCTGAAACACATTCACAAATCGATTTTTTTTCATTCAGCAAAATGGAATTCTGAAAAAAAGTGTTGCGGTTTTGGGCTTCTGCCACGCTCCACAACGATTTGTTAAACGCCGGGAAGCGGTAGAACCGGTTTCCTGAATATTTGGTAACACCGGCATAATTCAGCAATATTCCTTTGGCCGAAAGCGGAAAATCGAAGGTGCTGAATGGCTGCGGGGTAATGATAAAGTTAAATCCGTTCCGGGTCCACACCAGCTGAAAAAAAACAAAACCCGAGCGGTAGAGCCGGTTTTTGTTGAGCAACCGTTTGGTAATTCTGAAAAGCTCGCGTTTGTCGATTAAAAAGGGTGGAACAGGGAGTTGCAGTATTTCAAGCTGTTTTACCAGCATATCGATGTTTTCGTTCAGCAGCGGAATGCCGCCAAACCCGTACCATATTTTCCGGGTAAACAAAAGGGTTTCATCCGTAAAAAAGGGCAAAAAATCGGGTTCGTCTTTTTCAACTATTTCTCCGTTGTATATCAGAAAACGGTCCATTTAAATAAAAGCAAACAGTTTGTCGATAAAATTTTCGAATAAGCCTGGTTTTAACAGTATCGGGAAAACAAATCCAAAAACAGAGCCCAGAAAATGGGCATCGTGCGCCACATTGTCGTTTTTTTGTTTGCTCATCTGGTACGAGTAAATGAGATAACCAACCGCAAACAAAATGGCGGGAATGGGCACAATAAAAAACAGCAGCAGTTTTTCGAGGGGGGCAAAAAAGATAAAGGCGAACAACACCGCCGAAACCGCTCCCGAAGCGCCAACAGCATTGTAGTAATAGTTGTTTTTGTGTTTGTACAGGCTCCACAGGTTGGAGGCCAGAATACCGCCAAAATATAAAAGCAGGTAAAAAGCGGTGGCCTTGTTTCCAAAGTAATACCCCAGGAAACTTTCGATGTGCGGGCCAAAAAAATAGAGCACCAGCATGTTTACAATCAGGTGCGACCAGCTGGCATGAATAAAGGCGTGTGTTACCAGCCGGTAGTATTCTTTTTCCTGAATAATTTTTGCTGCGTTAAACTGCAGTTTATCCATCAAATTGTGGTTCTGAAAAGCCATGTACGAAACAAATGCGGTAATTCCAATTATAATCCAGGTTATCATTTAATGTAATATTTTGTAAATCATTTCTTTTTGTAAATCTGCCATATCCACCATGGGCGATACTTCAAAACCTTTGCTTTTCATATCGTATTCGCGCAAAATACCCATAATTTCGTACAATTTTGTAGGCGAATACCGTTTGGCCGCCTCAATATACGATTTGGCAATAAACGGGTGCACGCGCAGTTCGGCGCTCACATTTCGTTCCGATTTGTCCTTCAGAAAATGATAGGTAAATAGTTTTGCGAAATAGAAGTAGAGGTTGGAAATGGTTTTCTGAATCGGGTTGGTACCCGGGTTTGCACCAAAATAATAAATAATTTGGTTGGCCTTAAAAATGTTTTTCTCGCCCAGTGCATTTTGCAGTTCAAAAATATTGAATTCCTTGCTCAGCCCGATGTTTTTTTCAATGTGTTCGGGTGTAATTTTTTGGGTGTCTTTAACGGCAATGATAAGTTTTTCCAGTTCATTGGCTACTTTGCTCAGGTCGTTGCCCAGGTAAGCGGTTAATATTTGAGCGGCCTGCGGAGTGATGCTGTAGTTTTTGGTTTTCAGGTAACTTTCTATCCAGTTGGGAATTTTGTTTTCGTATATTTTTTTGGAAGTAAAAACCACGCCGTTTTTTTTGATGGCTTTGGCGAGTTTTGTCCGCGAATCGAGGTTTTTATATTTGTAGTTTAGCACCAGAATGGTTGACGACAGTGGTTTTTCGGCATACCAAGCCAGGGTTTCGATTTTGTTTAAACTTTGTGCCTCTTTTACAATAATAACCTGCTGGCTGGCCATCATCGGGAAACGCATGGCGCTTTCGGCAATGGTCACCGGGTCAGAATCTTTTCCGTAAAAAATGGTTTGGTTGAATCCGCGTTCTGCTTCGGTAAGCACATTTTTTTCAATGTAGTTTGAAATGATGTCGATAAAATAGGGCTCTTCTCCCTGAAGAAGATAAACGGGGTGGTAGGTTTTGTTTTTAAGGTTTTGGAGTATTGCGTCAAATTCCATGTTAAAATCTCAGGTGTTTAACGGAGAGTCCGTTGTTTTTTATTTCAAACAAAGCATCGATACCGGCCTGGAGATGCGTTTCCACATAACTCGATGTCACTTTCTGGTCGCTTTCGGCGGTTTTTACACCCGATGAAATCATGGGCTGGTCCGACACCAGAAGCAGGGCGCCCGTTGGAATCTGGTTGGCAAACCCGGCGGTAAACAGGGTTGCGGTTTCCATATCAATGGCCATGGCGCGGGTTTTTTTCAGGTATTTTTTAAAACGGTCGTCGTATTCCCACACCCGGCGGTTGGTGGTAAAAACCACGCCGGTCCAGTAATCCTGCCCCGAATTACGGAGAATATGAGAAACCGCCCTTTGCAGGTTAAATGCCGGCAACGCCGGAACCTCGGGGGGCAAATAATCGTCGGAAGTACCTTCCCGCCGGATGGCAGCAATGGGGAGAATTAAATCACCCAATTGATTTTTGCGTTTCAGTCCGCCACATTTTCCCAGAAACAAAACGCTTTTGGGTTTTATGGCGCTTAACAAATCCATAATGGTGGCTGCATTGGGGCTTCCCATTCCAAAATTAATGATGGTAATATCTTCGGCTGTGGCGCTGGGGAAATTTTTATTTCCGCCATCCACCGGCACCTTAAAACGCCGGGAAAAACTTTCAACATAGTTCTGGAAATTGGTTAACAAAATGTATTTTCCTATTTCCTCCAGCTTTTTACCTGTGTAGCGTGGCAGCCAGTTTTCAACAATATCTTTTTTCGTCTTCATAAATTGCTTTACTTTATCAACAAAATTAAGTACTGCTTTTGTTGCGGCAGACACAAAAATACGTTTTTAGTTTGCGCCAGCCAAGAGGAGTTGAAAAGTAAAATTGTTTTGATGCAGAAACTGAATTTACCGGCCTATTCATTTAAGGTTCAAAACGAAAAGGGGAAGGAGCAGATTTTTGATCCTATCAGGAAAAAGTATGTGGCCCTTACACCGGAAGAGTGGGTGCGTCAGAATTTTATTCAGTATTTAATCCGTGAAAAAAAATATCCCTCTTCATTGATGGCGGTAGAAAAAAAGTTACTGGTAAATAAGCAGCCGCAACGGTTTGATTTATTGATTTACAACCGGAAAGGACAACCCGG
>JAFGDX010000139.1 GCA_016931875.1 Prolixibacteraceae bacterium | reverse complement strand
TTTTTGGCTATAAAAGAAACGAGTTGGTTGGGCAAAAGGTGGAGTTACTGATTCCGGCAAGGTTGCAGAAATATCACCCCTCTCTTCGCGAAAAATTTTATGCAAACCCCCAGGCCCGGCCGATGGGAGCGGGGCGCGATTTGTACGGGGTGAGAAAAGACGGGAAAGAAATTCCTATTGAAATTGGCCTGAATCCCCTGGAAAAAAATGAATCGAATTTTGTGCTTGCCTCCATAATTGATATTACAGAGCGTAAAAAAACCGAGGAAGAAATCCGCTTGTATACAAAACGTATTGAGGATAAAAACAAGGAACTGGAACAGTTTACCTTTATCGCTTCGCATGATTTGAGAGAACCGCTGAATTCAATAACAAGTTTGATTGAATTACTGTTGGAAGATGCAGAAGGCAAACTGGACGATGAAACATTAAAACGACTCCATTTTATTTCCCAGTCCTCCAACCGGATGAAAGATCTTGTGAAAGGATTGCTTGATTATGCGCGCCTTGGGAAAAACTCAGAATTTGAACAAGTTGATTGTAATGAGATTGTTGCGGCGGTTGTGAACGACCTGGAAGTGCTAATCAAAAATTCGGAAGCTGAAATCAAAGTAAACAAACTTCCTGTTTTTCACGCTTTGGAAATTGAAATGCGTTTGTTGTTTCAAAACCTCATCAGCAATGCTATGAAATACAGGGCGCCTGGCCGGAAACCCAAAATTGAAATTGCAGCGAAGAAAGTAAAAAACGGCTGGGAGTTTGCTGTAAGCGATAATGGAATAGGGATTCCGCCAGACCAAAAGGAAAAGATTTTTATTATTTTTCAACGATTACACCGACGCGATGAATATGAAGGTATTGGAGTAGGATTGGCCCACTGCCGGAAAATTGTGGAACTGCACGATGGCAAAATTTGGGTGGAATCCGAACCCGGAAAAGGAAGTACATTTTATTTTTTTATCCCCTTAAAATAAACAAAATGAAAAAAATGAAAGGACTTAATTGTATTCTGTTGGTTGACGATGATGATGTTACCAACTATTTAAATAAATTACTGATTAAAAAAAGCGGAATTGATGTTCATGTTGAAGTGGCTTTAAACGGAATGATGGCTTTGGAGTATCTTACCTCCACCGGCAGTTACAACGGGAACAAAACTTTTCCGAAACCTGGTTTGATTTTTCTGGATATCAATATGCCAAGAATGAACGGATGGGAATTTCTGGATGAATATAAAAAACTCGATGAAAAACAGAAAGGCGGAATTGTTATTGCCATGCTTACATCAAGCAATAATACCGATGATGAAGTAACAGCTAAAGATGAGTACGGACTTCCGGCATACATATACAAGCCGCTTACTTTGAGTAAGTTTGAGGAGATTGTAAATACTTTTTTTCCTGAAAAGGAATAAGCGGTCTCCTTCTGAATCAGGGCACTGACTGATTTTCAAAAAGAAAGTTTGCCAGGCGTTTTGCAATGTGTTAAACAGGGTGTTTATAAAAATGGGTGTTTAAATTTTCATACGTTCATTTCGTTTTTTTAATCGCCAAAATACCGGGCTTGTTTTCCGAAAATAGATTGCAGTTGATTTTGTAAACTTAATCTCACTTTTTCTGTTATTTTTGATGATCATAAAAAAACAAAAAAAGTCATGTTAATAGTACTATCGCCGGCCAAATCACTGGATTTTGAAACCCCCGCAGTTACAAAAAATTATACCGTTCCGGAACTATTGGAGCAATCCGGGAAATTAATATCGAAACTCAAAAAAATGAGTCCCGGGCAACTTTCAAAGTTGATGAATATTTCGAAAGAGTTGGGGGAACTTAATTTCCGGAGGTATCAAAACTGGGGCCAGCCATTTAATACCGATAATGCCAAACAAGCGGTTTTGGCATTTAACGGCGATGTTTACCAGGGGCTGCAGGCCGGGTCACTTTCTGAAGAAAAACTGGAAGCGGCACAAAAACATGTGCGCATACTGTCGGGGTTATACGGGGTTTTAAAACCTCTGGATTTAATTCAACCCTACCGTTTGGAAATGGGAACAAAACTGAAATATTACAAGTCGGACGATTTGTATGCGTTTTGGAATCCGCTCCTCACCAAAAAGGTAAACGAAGCAGTGGAGGAATCGGGGAGTGGTGTCCTTGTGAATCTGGCTTCCGGCGAGTATTTCAAAAGCATCAACCGAAAAAAATTAAAAGCCGAAATTGTTACACCGGAATTTAAAGATTTGAAAAACGGGCAGTATAAAATGATTTCGTTTTTTGCCAAAAAGGCCCGCGGACTGATGACGCGTTTTATTCTTGACAATAGTATTACGGATACCGAAAGTCTTCAGGCTTTTGATTTGGAGGGCTATGTTTTTAATCCGAATTTGTCGAAACCCGGAAATCCGGTTTTTACACGCGATAACGCATAAAAAAACCGTTTACAAAAAGTGGTTTGTAAACGGCATCTTATTTAGCACGTCTTTTATTTTTAAAAAGGCAGGTCGTTTGCTTCATCATCGGCCGGTTCGGGTGGAATATCTTCCATGCTGAATTCAGGCGGTGGTTCAGGAAGATTGTCGGTGGCCGGTTTTTCAATTTTCCATGCGTTTATGTTGTGAAACCACTTTCCGTTATATTCTCTCGATTCCACATTAAACGAAACTTCCACTTCTTCGCCTGCTGATAATTCGTCAACCAGCGAGGTTTTGTCGTTAAAAAGTGTAAAGCATATTTTTTTTGGAAACTGCTCTTCGGTTTCAATTACAAACTCCTGTTTTTTCCACTCGTTGCCTGCGCGGCTTACACCCGATTCGGGTTTTAATATTTGCTGTATTTTTCCTTTTACCTGTAAACTCATGAAGCGAAAATAAAAAAGAAACCCTTTGCAAAAAAATTTTACAAAGGGTTTTTATTCAAAAAATATGAACGTATCTTATTTTACTATTTCAAGTAATTCTACTTCAAAAACCAATGCTTCGTTGGCGCCAATGTCAGCTCCTGCACCGCGTTCTCCGTATGCCAGGTCTGAAGGAAGATAAATTTTCCATTTTGATCCCACCGGCATTAACTGAAGGGCTTCTGTCCAGCCGGGAATTACCTGGGTAACTCCAAAAACAACTGGCTCTCCTCGGTCAACAGAGCTGTCAAAAACCGTTCCGTCAGTTAAGGTTCCGTGGTAATGAACCCGAACCTGGTCTTCGGCCGTTGGTTTTGCCCCGGTTCCTTCTGTAATAATTTCATACTGAAGTCCGCTTTCTGTTACCTGAATACCTTCGCGTGATTTATTTTGTTCCAAAAATGCATTTCCTTCTTCCAAATTCAACTGGGCTTCTCTTTCTCCTGCCGATTCAAAAAAACGACGAACCACCGCGTTGGCATCTTCTTCTGTCATTGCACCTTCTTCGCCAAGCGAAGCCACGCGAAATGCAGCTGCCATTGTTTCAATATTCATGTCGGCTCCACCGGGTGCCATTTCAAGTTGTTGCTTGTTATTTGCCCCCACCAGCAAACCGATGGCGTAACTTGCTGAATCGGCGGCAGTTTCCAGTTTTACTTCTTTTACAGCGCCGTTTTGCTGACATGCTGTTCCGGCTATGCCTAAAACAATTGTCAATAGATAAATAATTTTGTTTCTCATGATTATCATTAAATTAAACGATTTCCAATAATTCAACATCAAAAATCAAAGTCGTATTTGGGCCAATGGCACCACCTGCTCCCCGTTCTCCATAACCCAGTGCCGGTGGAATAAAAAGCCGCCATTTTGAACCGGTTGGCATAAGTTGCAACGCTTCAACCCAACCTTTAATTACACCATTTACCGGGAAAACAGCGGGTTCTCCTCTCTGTACTGAACTGTCGAAAACCATTCCGTCAATCAAGGTTCCGTGGTAGTGGCATTTTACCTGGTCGCTTTCTGTTGGTATGTCTCCGGTGCCTTCTTTTAAAATGGTATATTGTAGCCCGCTTGGCAATTCTGTTACATTTTCATTTTTGGCATTTTCGGCCAGAAACTGTTTTCCTTTTTCAAGGTTTTCGCTTCCTTCTCCCTGGTTTTTTTGGGTCATAAATTGTTCCAAAACCTGGTTGGCTTCTTCAACGGTTAACCGGGGTTCGGCACCCGAAAAAGTATCTTTTAAAGCGTCTAAAAATAGTTCCGGATTAAGGGTTGTAATCCCTGAATTAATGAGGTTTCCGGCAACACTCATTCCTAATGCATAACTAAATTGTTCTAATTCTCCTGTAATCTTTTTTTCCGTCATTAATCTTCCTTTTTTGTTTAAGAGTGGCGAAGATAAGGTAATTTTTTGGCAATTAAATATTTAATTTCCTTTTATTCCGCGCAGCATTTGTTTTTTTCCGGGAGGTCCGGGGAGTCTTTCCATTTCAAAACCAGTTTGTGTTAACTGCCTTCGTATCTCGCCTTTGGCGCTGTAAGTTACAAATACAGCACCTGCTGAACACTGCTTAAAAAGCGAGCTGAAAATTTGCGGAGTCCACATTTCCGGTTGTTTGTCGGGACCAAATGCATCAAAATAAACAAGGTCAAATTTTTTAAGTGGGCTGATATCGAAATCCTGTATCCGGGAGTGAATTTTATGCAGAAAAAAGTGTTCCGAAATTTGATTCATTTTATTCCATTGGCAGGAATGAATCCGGTGAAAGATACTTTTTTCCGGTTCAGAAAACAGCGAAGCATGATTAAGCTGTTCGATAAGCGACTCGTCGAGTGGAAAGTTCTCGATACTGTAGTACCATGTTTTTCTTTTATACTGTTCTGCTTCAATGGCGGTTAAAATACAATTCAACCCTGTGCCAAAACCCACTTCAAAAACAACGGTGTTTTCTTTTTCACAAAACAGATAGCCTTTGTTGATGTACACATATTTCGATTCGGTAAGCGCTCCGTTTACCGAATGGTACTGTTCATCCATTTCGGGCAGGTAAATGGTTTTCGAGCCGTCAGCAGTTGGTATTATTTTGTGGTATACTGGCATAAAAAGTGGATTGTAGTTTTGAATTCATTCAAAAAAACTAATTTTACGCCGCAAATTTAGAAAAAGTGTTTTGTGAATTGTTGTTGAAACATCACATAATTTAGCTGAAATAAAAGCATGTTTGTAAAGTTATATAACGAAAATCCGAATCCGCGCGATGTGCGAAAAATTGTTGATATTTTGCGCGATGGGGGGATCATTATTTATCCTACCGACACGGTTTACGGATTGGGGTGCGACATAACCAACAACCGTGCGGTTGATAAGGTAGCCCGGATTAAAGGTGTAAAAATTGAAAAAGCCAATTTTTCGTTTATTTGCAGCGACCTGAGTCATTTGTCTGATTTTACAAAACCAATCTCAAACAGTGTTTTTAAGTTGATGAAAAAAAATCTTCCGGGGCCGTTTACTTTTATCCTGGAAGCCAACAACCATGTTCCGAAATATTTTAAAGGAAAGAAAAAAACCGTGGGAATCAGGGTGCCCGACAACAACATTATCCGTGAAATTGTAAATGAGCTTGGCAACCCGATTTTATCGACTTCGATTTACGACGAGGATGAAATTCTGGAATATACTACAGATCCGGAATTGATTTATGAAAAATACAAAGATATTGCTGATGCTGTAATTGACGGTGGTTACGGCGAGTTGGTGCCTTCAACCATTGTTGACTGTTCGCAGGACGAACTTGTAATTCTTCGCGAGGGAAAAGGTGTTTTGGAATTCTGAACGAAAACAAAAATGCTACTCTTTCCAGAACGTTGGTGAAAACAAAACCAGAACAGTAAACAATTCAAGCCTGCCAAGCAACATCAAAAACGAAAGAAACCATTTACCAGCCGGTGCAACATGTGCAAAATTTTCAGCCGGTCCAACATTCCCCAATCCGGGGCCAATATTTCCAAGGCTGGTGGCAACAGCACCCATTGCCGACGGAAGGTCGGGTTCAATAAAAGTAAAAATTACGGTGCTAAACCCAAAAATGACAAAATAAAGCATAAAAAAGGCCAAAACATTGGTGATGATTTTGGCATCAACGGAATGTTTGTTGAATTTTACCGGTATCACAGCATTGGGATGAATCATTCGGCGCAATTCATAATAGCTGTTTTTAAACAAAATTACAATACGCATAATTTTTATACCACCGCCGGTTGAACCTGCCGAACCGCCAAAAAAGAACAACACAAAAATAAGAATGGTGAGGATGGGTTGCCAAAGCAAATAATCGGCTGTGGCAAAACCGGTAGTTGTAATGATTGAAACAACCTGGAAAAGTGCATCTCTGAAAGCCTGCTCAATGCCAAGCGAAGTAGTGAAAATCAGCCCGATAGAAATAAGTATGGTAAATCCTGCAACAAAAAGGAAGTAGTATTTGAATTCTTCGTCTTTTAATACTCTCCCGAATTTTCCTTTTATGGCAATGTATGATAAGGTAAAATTGGTTCCGGCAAAAAACATAAAAAGAACAATTACATACTGAATAAAAGGCGAATCCCAATGCCCGATGCTGGCCTGTTTTGTTGAAAATCCGCCGGTTGCCATGGTGGTGAATGAATGACAAATGGCGTCGTAAAACGACATGCCGCCTACCCAAAGCAGAAGGGTTTCGGTTATGGTAAAACCAAGGTAAATAATCCAGAGTGTTTTGGCAGTTTGGCGTATGCGCGGACTGATTTTATCGGGTGTGGGACCGGGCACTTCGGCCATAAACAGCTGCATTCCTCCAATTCCGAAAACCGGCAGAATGGCCAGCGACAAAACAATAATCCCCATTCCGCCAAGCCACTGGGTTAAACTTCGCCAAAACAAAATTCCATGCGGAAGTGCTTCAATATCGGATAAGATGGATGAACCTGTGGTGGTAAAACCGGAGATCGTTTCAAAAAATGCATCGGTAAAATTGGGGATGGAACCACTTAAAATATAGGGTAAACTTCCAAAAAAGGAGAAAATAATCCACGACAATGAAACGATAATAAAACCTTCGCGTTTGCCAATATCGCGCGAAGCATTTTTGGTAAGCAATAATATAATGCCTCCTGTTGCAGCTGCAACTCCTGAAGAAAAAAGAAATGCTTTGGTGTCATGTTCTCCGTAAATAAGCGAAACAATCAACGCCAGCAACATGGCGATTCCTACAACCAGCGACAAAAAACCAAGAACACGAAATATTAGTTTTATATTCATTTGTTTTCGAAAATTCCCTTAAATCTACTTAAAAAATTTTTCAAGTTTTTTAATTCCGGAGGGAAGCGTAAATACCACCACTTTATCACCTTCTTTTATTTCGCTGTCGCCGTGGGCAACAAATGCATTTTCGCCCCTGATGATGCCTCCGATTTTTGCTTCTTCGGGAAATCCCAGAAATTTAATGGCCCGCTGGGTAATTTTGGCGTTGGGTTTGGCAATAAATTCAAAAACTTCGGCATCGGAGGCAGTAAGGCATTTTACCTTCGAGATTTCGGCATTTAAAGTAAAGCGGTAAATATAACTGGCTGCGTTGAGTTTTTTATTTACAATTGTGCCGATATCCATATTTTCGGCCAGCGCCATAAAAGCCAGGTTTTCAACCTCGGCAACGGTTCGGCGCACTCCAAACGATTTGGCAAGGTGGCAGTTTAATATATTGGTTTCCGAGTTTCCGGTGGTAGCAACAAATGCATCCATTTTTTCAATGCCTTCTTCTTTTAAAAGATTCAGGTTTCGCCCGTCACCGTTTATTACCAGTGCATTTTCAAAACGGTCGGCAATTTTTTCACATTTTTCGCGATTAATTTCAATGATTTTTATCCGGTACTGGTCGCCCAGTTTTTCCACAGCTTTTTGTGCAATCCGGCTTCCGCCCAAAAACATGATGTTTTTTACCTCGAATGTTTTTTTTGCCGTCAGGTCAAAAACATGTTGCTGTTCGGCCCGCGTGGTAATAAAAAATACAATATCACCGTCTTTTATAAAATCGGTTCCTTTGGGAATAATAGTTTCATTCCCACGGTTTATGGCAACTACCAGAATATGTTCATTTTCCAGAGCCAGTTCTTCAAAGGTTTTATTCAGAATCAGGGCCCCTTCTCTTACTTTAATTCCTAAAAGAATGAGTTTTCCGTTTGAGAATTCAATCAGCTGGCGGGTGCCGGTTTGTTTTACCGAGGCAACAATTTCTTTGGCTGCCAGGCTTTCCGGGTAAATTAGTTCATGAATTCCAAGGTTGTTTAATTTGGTGCGGTAGCGTTCCTGCAAATATTCAGAATTGTTAATGCGGGCAATGGTTCTTCCAACGCCAAGATATGAAGCCATTGAGCAGGCCAGCACATTTCTTTCTTCAAAGGGGGTTACGGCAATAAATAAATCGGCTTTGGCCAGGCCGGTTTGTTTTAAATCCTGAAACGAGTGTGCTGACCCGGTTACGGTCATAAGATCCACATCGTTGCTTATTTTAGATAACTTTTCGGGTGAATCATCCAGCAAAACAATGTCGTGATGCTCGTTACTCAGCATTCTTGCCAAATGGGTTCCAACCTCTCCTGCACCTGCAATTACAACTTTCATGAATTCAATTTTTTATCAATCGCAGCAGTTTACAAATCAAATTATTTTGTGTTTTCTGCTTCCAATTGTCAATCTGCTATTCTGTCTCTTTAAATTCCGCGGCAAAATAAACCATTAAGTTTCATATTTCCAGAAAATAATGGATGAATCTGCACGAAATAAATATTCATTTAATGCGAAAAGTTACCAAATTTTTTGATATGCACCTTGATTTGCGACATTGAAAATTTTGTCTGCAGGAAGGTTGTTTTCAGAAAGAAATCTTTTGTTCGTAATAATTATGGCCGAATCCGGGAAGACAATTTTGTCTCTGGTTAAATGTTTTGGGTTTAGTACAAAATCAGGCTGGATGTTTCCTGGTGGAGGATTTGAGATTTCACTGGCAAGAATCAGTTTTCCCTTGAAAAATATAACCCCGTTTTTCATCCACAAATCCTTGTTTTGGAACGATTCTTTGGCGTTCAGAAAGTGTGGCGGATGCAAGCCAAGTTTTACCGTGGTATTTTTTATGTGGTTTTTTTCGTAATCTGTTTCATTAATTTTCCGCTCCGAGATAACATAGTTTGATTTACCCGAAATAAGTTGAATAATAAGATTATTGGAACTGTTGTAAACAATAAATTTGTGAGTGTTTCTTGAACTGATTTTTTGTGTCAGTGATGTGCAGACCAACAGCAAAACGGAAAGCAAAGCCAGTTTTAAATACTTTGGTTGCGGGGTTTTCAGAAGCGAAAAGACTGACACCAGGACGGCAATGATAAAAACCAGCTCAGCCGGAGTTACTGAAATTTGCCGAACTGAATAAGGGAGACTTTCGATTCCCTGAAGCAAATGATAAACCAATGACAGAATCCCATTTACTATTGTCGCCAAAATGGTTGAAATAACCGGGATTGCAGAAAACAGCAGGAGCATAATTCCAAGAGGAATAAGTACTACTGCAGCGGGAATTACAAACAGGTTCGATAAAAAAAAGTAGGTGGGAAACTGGTTGAAATAAAAAATGGAAATGGGAAATGTGGCAATTTGTGCAGCTACTGAAACGGTTAACAACACCCAGAAGTAGTTTAGGAAACGATTTTTTACTGTTAAAAGCTGACCTATTTTGGGTTGAAGATAAACAATGCCAAAAACGGCCGAATACGAAAGCTGAAACCCGGCTTCGAACAGGTTGTTGGGGTTTACCAGCAAAAGCAAAAATGCCGATGCAGCCAGCGAGTTGTAAATGTTGGTGTTGCGTTTTATGCTGTTCCCCACAATTATAAAAGAAAACATAGTGGCTGCGCGCATTACCGATGGTGATAAACCTGTTAAAAATGCATATGCCCACAAGCAAAACAAGGAGGTTAAAGCAAAAATTAACTGCCCGGCCTTTTTGCGCCTCAGAAAGCCGAGAATAAAAAATAGAAATCCGTAGATTATGCCCACGTGCAGGCCCGAAACGGCAAGAACATGCATTGCACCGGCAGATGAAAACACACGTTTTATTTCCGGATCGAGTTCGCGTTTGTAGCCCAGTGTTAATGCCGATAAAATTTCAAGTTGGGTTTCGCCCAGGTTATGGCTCCTATATATTTCCAGGAGTTTAAACCTTATTTTTTCGGCAAGAACAGATATAGAAAACGATGTTTTTAAGCCCGTTTTGGTCCAGTTGGCAGACGGAAGATAGACCTGTCGGTAAATTTCTCTTCGTTCAAGGTATTTTTTGTAATCAAATTCAAACGGATTGCCATTGTTCTTAATTTCCTGAGGAGTTTGGGTGAAAATAATCCTGTCGCCGGCTGTTAATTGTTCAACTGTACTGTCGGGTTGAAAATATACCAGAATTTTTTCATTGGTTTCTGAAAACTGTTGTTGCTGCGAATCCGAAAATGCATTAATTTTCAAAACCGATTTATATGAATTTTCCTTTTTCTGTGGCACCTCCATTACTGTAGCAAGAAATTCACCGTTGTTATAAAATGTTGGTTTTTTGTTGTGCCAGTGGGTTGCAAAAACACCCAAAAAGAAAAATAGAAGCTGCACCCCCGCACCAAACAAAACGACCCGTGAATAGTTGTAATTTTTATTTAGAAAAATCAGGAAAAGAGTAATGATAAATACAATTGACCCTGCCAGCCAATCCGGAATTTGAATTTGCGAAGCAACGATAATACCCAATGCCAGGGCAATGGTTAACCGAAGAAAAGGAATTTGTTGTACTGTTTTTTCCAAAATTTCAGCCTGAAGGATTTGTAATTCAAACGGAAATCAGGAAGAAAGGTTATGATTATTTTACCGGAACTTTTATTCTGTAATGGGGCTGCACTTTTCCGTGAGCAATGTTGTTCAGCTTACCTTTTAGCAGCCTTTTTTTCAGTGGCGATAAATAATCAATAAATAAAATGCCTTCCAGATGATCAAATTCATGCTGAATAATTCTTCCTGCATATCCTGTAAATTCTTCTTCATGTTCATTAAAATGCTCGTCGAAATATCTTATTCGCACGCCATCCGGCCGGGAAACGTCTTCCCTTATTTCAGGAAGGCTCAGGCACCCTTCGTTCATGAGCCATTTTTCACCAAAGGTTTCAATA
>JAFGDX010000138.1 GCA_016931875.1 Prolixibacteraceae bacterium | reverse complement strand
CTTCATCCCAATCATCCCGGCTCGTTCAATTACGGGTTCCGGTTGCTGCCAAAAAACAAGCATCTCCCGCATAAACAGGATTTTGGTTATGTGAAATGGATTTAATTCATTTCCGAAAGATATGACAACAAGAGGCTGTTTTTTCAAATGGCCTCTTGTTAATTTAAGCCAATCGTTTTTATATAAAATTCAAAGCTTTAAATTTGCATCATTTCAATTTTTTGAAGGAGAAGGACACTTCAGAATAAAAACAATAAAAATCAACGAAAACAGATTTTGGTTTAATTTTTTTAAAACTTTGAAAACTAAAAATTCAAATACCATGGGTTCAAAAAATAACATCGGGAAAAAAATCAAGGCCTTTCGTGAGTTTCGCCAGGTAAGCCGCGAGGATTTGGCATTAAAAGCCAACCTCGACCCCAAGCAGTTGGAATACATCGAGGAAAAAGGGACTGTTCCGTCGCTGGGACATTTAATTAAAATTACGCGCGCACTGGGTGTGCGAATCGGCACTTTCCTCGATGATTTAGACCATGTAGGCCCGGTATTGGTTAGAGCGGGGGAAGAAAAATCGACCTTAAGTTTTTCCACTAACGACAACAAATCCAGGGAACATTTGAATTTCTATTCACTGGCACCCGATAAAACCGGCCGGCACATGGAGCCTTTTATGGTAGAAATTGAACCTGCACATGAGTCTGACTATAAATTATCATCGCACGAAGGAGAAGAATTTATCTATGTCCTGGAAGGGGCCATTGAAATCAATTACGGAAAAAACACCTATCAGTTAAAGAAAGGAGACAGCATTTATCTCGATTCAATTGTTGCGCACAATGTTCACGCAGCAGGAACACAGGCGGCAAAAATAATGGCCGTAATTTATTACCCCGTATAAATAACCTGAAAACAAAAACTACAGAACCAATAGAAAATGCAGCTAATAGATTATACATTAGGTGAAATACTTGAAAAATGGGCCCTCGAAACCCCGGAAAAAGAATTTATGGTTTATCCCGACAGAAATTTGCGGTTTACATACCGTCAGTTTAACGAACGGGTTGACAACCTTGCAAAAGGGCTGCTGTACATCGGCATCAAACCAGGCGATAAAGTTGGCATTTGGGCCAAAAATGTACCCGACTGGACAACCTTTATGTTTGCCACAGCCAAAATCGGGGCAATTCTGGTTACCATTAATACCAGTTACAAATTAGCTGAACTTGAATATCTGCTTCAGAATGCGGACATCAATACACTTTGTCTTGCGGATGGCTACCGTGACAGCGATTTTGTGGATATGATTTTTACCCTTGTACCTGAACTAAAGGAACAACCCAGAGGTGAGCTGGCAAGCAAGAAGTTTCCGGAACTCCGCAATGTTATTTTTATCGGTCAGGAAAAACACCGGGGCATGTACAATACCGCTGAATTAATATTGCTCGGAAATCATGTTGACGATATTGAACTTGAAAGTGTCAAAGAATCCATTCAGTGTCACGATGTCGTTAATATGCAGTACACCTCCGGCACCACCGGATTCCCTAAAGGAGTCATGCTCTCGCATCACAATATTCTGAACAACGGGCTTGCCACCGGCCAATGTATGAACTATACAGCAAATGAAAAACTATTGGTGTGCGTACCCTTATTCCACTGTTTTGGATGTGTACTTGCCATGTGTGCCATCATCACCCACGGGGCAACAATGGTTTTTACCGAAGAATTTGATCCGCTGCTGGTTCTTGCTTCGGTTCAAAAAGAAAAATGTACAGCACTGTATGGTGTCCCCACCATGTTTATTGCCGAACTCAACCATCCGATGTTTGATATGTTCGATCTTTCGTCGCTGCGAACCGGGATTATGGCCGGAGCACCCTGCCCGATTGAGACGATGAATCAGGTGATGACAAAAATGAACATGAAGGATGTCATTATTGTTTACGGTCTCACTGAATCCTCACCGGGTATGACAGCCACCCGCACCCACAATTCTCCGGAAGTACGTTCCACAACCGTTGGATATGAATACCCCAATGTTGAGGTTAAAATTATTGATCCGGAAACAGGAAAAGAATGCCCGCCCGAAACACAGGGTGAAATATGTTGCCGCGGCTACAATGTAATGAAAGGCTATTACAAAAACCAGGATGCTACAAACGATGTGATTGATAAAGACGGGTGGCTACACTCGGGCGATTTGGCTGTAAAAACTAAAGATGGATACTTCCGGATAACAGGCCGGATAAAAGACATGATTATTCGGGGCGGTGAAAATATTTATCCACGCGAAATTGAAAATTTTCTCTACCGGATGCCCCAAATTGAAGCTGTTGAAGTGGCTGGTGTTCCCAGCCCGAAATACGGAGAACAAATTGGTGCATTTATAAAAATAAAAAAAGAACATTCGCTAACAGAAGAAGAGGTGAGAGATTTTTGCCGCGGACAAATTGCCCGGTTTAAAACACCAAAATACATCTTCTTTGTGGATGAATACCCGATGACGGCCAGTGGAAAAATTCAAAAATATAAACTGAGTGAACAAAGCCTGGATATGTGTAAAAAAAGGGGCATTGAAATTGTTTAATTTTCACCTTCGTTCCCGCATTGTTAACTCATTGTTAAAAGTTGCTTTTCCGCCTAAAAAGCAAGAAATAATTGTTTTAAATCCAACTTTCACTTTAAAAGTTTTACACAGATGTAAATTCTAAACTCTCACCAAAAATTCCTTCCTGCAATTTTATTTTCAGCAAAACTGAAAGTTTGATAACACCAGAGTTTATACCCTTTTCAGCAAAACAAAAACCCTAATTTTTGTCAGGTTTTAGCGATAAAAATACCATGTTATTTGCACCAGTTATTTGAATAATGTACGCCTCTCCCCTAGAAAAGGCGAAACATATGTTTTAAATTAACCGATTTACCGCTCTATGAAGGGTAAAATATTAAACAGCGCAAATTTTTAAGCCATTTGTTCCCCGCAAATGGCTTTTTTTATTTTCCCGGAAAACCTATCTTTAAACTTTAGAGGCACAAAAAAAATAATGAACAAAGCAGACATGAGTATTGAGTATTTAGTAATGAGAAAAAGCAAAATGATTCTGAAAGTACAATTCTTAATACTCAAATCTCGATACTCAAATCTACTTCATTGTAAAATGGAAATTTACAGAAACTACAGTAGCTGCAATGAATTGCAGGGTTTTAACCATTAACTAGAAAATAAAACATTATTTTTCCAACCGAAAACAAAATCAAAAAAACAAGCGAATGAAAAAATACAAACGGATTCTTTTAAAGCTTAGCGGCGAATCGTTAATGGGTGAACAAAAATACGGAATTGACAGCTCCCGTTTAAACGACTATGCGGAACAAATCGCAGAACTGACAAATGATGGTATTGAAATAGCAATTGTTATTGGCGGGGGAAATATCTTCAGAGGCTTAAGCGGCGCCACCCAGGGTTTCGACAGGGTAAACGGCGACCAAATGGGAATGCTTGCCACAACCATCAACAGCCTGGCACTAAATTCGGCCTTAAAAAGTTTAGGGGTAAAATCAAAAGTTCTCACCGCTATCCGAATGGAACCGGTCGGTGAATTTTATTCCAAGGAAAAAGCTCTTGAGTCACTTTCAAAAGGTAAAGTGGTAATCATTTCAGGTGGAACAGGAAATCCGTATTTTACCACCGATACTGCCAGCGCACTGCGCGGCATTGAAATAGAAGCCGACATTATGCTGAAAGGAACCCGAGTGGACGGAATTTACACTGCCGATCCTGAAAAATTTCCGGATGCAAAAAAATACGACAAAATCAGTTTTGATGAGATTTATGAAAAAAACCTGAAAATTATGGATTTAACGGCCACCACTTTATGCAAGGAAAACGATTTGCCAGTGCTGGTTTTTAATATGGACAAAAAGGGAAATTTACAGAAAGTTCTCAACGGTGAAAATATTGGAACTATTGTCTGCACTTGACATTTTTTCAATGTTTTTAGAATAAATTAAGTAAAAAATTTTCGTGTATTTATATTTTTTCTATATTTGCTAACAGTCCATGGTTGGAAATTCAGGCTTAATTCAATGCACGAAGAAGTAGAATTAGTTTTAGAAGATTGTAAAGAAAAAATGGAGGCTGCGATAGAGCACCTCGAAAAAGAGTTGTTACACATTAGGGCAGGAAAAGCATCACCTGCCATGTTGGATGGAGTTCTGGTTGAATATTACGGAAGTATGACACCGCTGAATCAAGTGTCGAATGTAAGTACGCCCGATGCCAGAACAGTAGCAATACAACCATGGGAAAAAGGATTAATTCCGGTAATTGAAAAGGCAATACTGGCAGCTAATTTGGGTTTCAACCCGGAGAACAACGGGGAAATCATCCGGATAAATATTCCGGCACTTACTGAAGAAAGAAGAAGGATGCTTGTAAAACAAGCGAACAATGAAGGAGAGAATGCAAAGGTAAGTTTAAGAACTGCAAGAAAAGATGCCAATGACATGTTGAAAAAGTTGTTAAAAAACGGACTGTCGGAAGATGTGGAAAAAGATGCTGAAGCAGAAGTTCAAAAATTAACTGACAGTTTTGGAAAAAAAGTAGATGACTTAGTTGATGCTAAGGAAAAAGATATTATGACTATTTGATTGTTTCTAGTTTTCTGTTTTCTGAACATTGTTTAATTGTTTTCATGGCTTTGAGG
>JAFGDX010000137.1 GCA_016931875.1 Prolixibacteraceae bacterium | reverse complement strand
ACCATGTTATTACACTCAAAAAACTCCGGCAGGTGGAAGATGCTGAGAATATATTGAACGATTTGGGTTTCAGCGATGTGCGTGTGCGGCATTATGATACGTATGGTAAAATTGAAGTGCCCGCCGAAGAAGTAGAACGACTGGTGTTGCTGCAGGAGGAAGTAGCCCAAAAATTTACTTCGCTCGGATTTGAAAAATGTGTAATCGATACCGAAGGGCTGGTTTCAGGAAAACTAAACCGGGCCATTAAAACTACAATGAATAAAACCAGGTAATAAATTTATGCAACGATTATTGTATTACGACTGTTTTGCCGGCATCAGCGGCGACATGAATCTTGGCGCTTTGATTCATTTGGGAGTTGATCCTGAGTATTTGAAAACAGAGCTAAAAAAACTGAATATTGAAGGTTTTTCCCTGGAAATAAAAAGGGATAAACGGCGCGGCATTAGCGGAATAAAAGCCGAGGTGGTAATTCAGAATCCGGAAAATGAAAAACACCGGCATTTGCATCATATTGAAAGTTTGATCAACAATTCTGAGTTATCAGCGAAAGTGAAATGCACCGCTTTGAATATTTTTAAACAGGTGGCAGTGGCCGAGGCAAAAGTACATGATATTCCGGTTGAGAAAGTTCATTTTCATGAAGTTGGGGCGCTTGATTCAATTGCCGATATTGTTGGGGCAGCCATTTGTCTCGATTATCTGAAAGTGGATAAAATAATGGCTTCGCCGGTGCAACTGGGTGGAGGAACCGTAAAATGTGCCCACGGAATTATGCCGGTTCCGGCCCCGGCAACGGCGGAGATTCTGAAAAATATACCGGTAAAAACCGGTTTGGTTCAATACGAGGCAACCACACCAACCGGAGCAGCCATTCTTGCTGCAACCGTCAGTGAATTTACCTCGTTAATGCATTTTGATATTCAAAAAACCGGTTATGGGTTGGGTACCATCGACACCGAAGTGCCCAATGTTTTGCGGGTGTTTTTAGCGGAAGTGAATGACGATGACGTGGAGTTGATTCAAAATGACGCCACGTTGCTGGAATGCAATATCGACGATTTAAGCCCCGAAAACTATGAGCTTGTAATGGATTTGTTGTTTGACGCCGGTGCCAGCGACGTGTGGATGGAGAATATCATCATGAAAAAATCAAGACCGGGCATTAAATTAAGTGTGTTATGTATTCCTTCTGATGCAAAAAGAATAAAAGAAATTTTATTTATTCATACCACCACAATTGGATTACGTGAGAATACGGTGAAAAAGAATGCGCTTTCCCGCACAGAAATAACTGTAAATATTCAGTGGGGCGAGGTGCGTGTGAAACAAAGTTTTTATGGTGGAAAAGTGGTGAACACAAAACCGGAATTTGAAGACTGTAAACAACTTGCCCTGACACACAAGGTACCAATAGAAATGATAAAGAAAGCAGTTTATAAAAGTTTGGAAAATGAAAGTAAATGAATTGCTGGAAAGTTATAAAGAAGGAGCGCTGAGTTTGGACGAAACGTTGGTTGGTTTGAAAGAGCAAGGGATTGAAGACCTTGGGTTTGCAAAAATCGATACAAACCGTCTGCAACGAACCGGAATTCCGGAGGTTATCTATTCCTCCGGGAAAACCAGTGAACAGGTGCGCCAAATTGCAGAACGGATGTACAACAAAGGGATGGATATTCTGGCCACGCGTGCTTCGGAAGAGATATATATGAGTGTAGCTGAAAGTGTAAAGGAGGCGGTTTATAACCCGGTTGCAAAAACCATTGTTTTTCATCAGAAAAAACCCAAAGTCACAAAAGATTATGTTGCGGTGGTGGCTGCCGGCACCTCTGATCTTCCGGTGGCGGAAGAAGCTGTGGAAACCGCACTGTTTCTTGGAAACAAAGTAGAACGCATTTACGATGTGGGGGTGGCAGGCATTCACCGTTTGTTTAGCCGTATTGAACTCATTCGCGGGGCAAAAGTAATTATTGTTGTGGCCGGCATGGAAGGAGCACTGCCCAGTGTGGTGGGCGGACTGGTTGATAAACCGGTAATTGCCGTGCCAACCAGTATTGGTTATGGAGCCAACCTGGGCGGGATAACCGCGCTGCTGGCTATGTTAAACAGTTGTGCTGCCGGAATAAGTGTGGTAAATATCGACAATGGTTTTGGCGCTGCGTGCCAGGCCAGTTTAATCAATAAACTAAAATAAACCCGGGCCGATGAAGGAATTGTATTTGTTATATTTTACGGCTGCGTCGCTGGGTTTTTTTCATACCATTTTAGGCCCCGACCATTATGTGCCGTTTATTGTTCTGAGTAAGGCCCGCAACTGGTCAAAATCAAAAACACTCTGGATAACTTTGATTTCAGGGATTGGCCACGTGGGAAGTTCAGTGGTTTTGGGCATTATTGGAATAGGCCTCGGAATCAGCATCAACAAACTGGAATCGATAGAAGCTTTCAGGGGCGAAGTTGTGGGCTGGCTGCTTTTTGCCTTTGGTTTGATTTATCTGTTCTATGGAATTTTCCGGCATTTGAAAGGAGCTGGTCACTCGCATTTTTTCCGTT
>JAFGDX010000578.1 GCA_016931875.1 Prolixibacteraceae bacterium | reverse complement strand
GCATCGGCAGGAACCTCCAATGTGTAGTCACCATCCATGTTGGTAACTGTACCTACTGTTGTGCCTTTAACAACAACAGAAACTCCTGGCAACGGTACATTTTGAACATCGGTTACTTTACCCTGGAGAGTTTTTTGCTGTGCATACAGCCCGGGAGAAAATGCCATAAAGACAGCAAGTAATAGAAAGGTTAAAAAACCTCTAATACGATTTTTTTCCATAAATTTTAAGTTTTGTTATTAAATTTGAATAAATAGTTAGAAATCAAATGTTTCAGTGATTTGTAATGTCACGATTGTGCACACAGATTCATTTCATAGGCAGATAAGTTTAAATTTAGTTAAAGTTTCGTAATCAAAGTTAAAATTTATTTTTTGATATAAAAATCCCTAAAAATAACTTTAAGCTCATTGTTTTGCAATACATTCATTTTCAATTCTATAGAAAACGATAATTTTCACAAAAGAATAAATCTTCTTTTTCGTTTATTTTCAAAATCTGAAAAAATGTTAAATTATTTACTATTGTATCAAATACAATAAGTAAAAAACTACGGCGCAATATACAAAAAAATAAATATTGCCATTCCTTTTTTAAAAAATAGTATTCATTTTGAAGTTGTCTCGAAACTGTTTCAACCAAAAAGTATTTATACTTTTATCATTCAAAAAAAGAATTATGAAAACACTGTTGTTCTGGATTATTGCAATACTAATTACACTTTCAGCAGTTATCTACCAAAGAAAAACGGGCCCAACTTACGACAAACGGGTAACCATAACGATTGACAATACGGTTTATAAATTAAAGCTGATCAGAAGCCAGGGTGGTGAAAAAGATTGCAAAATTGAACTACCTGTTCCAGATAAAAGTGTAAGCGGACTGCTGGAATACAGAAAATACCCTACCAGCGACACGTGGACAATAGTTGAAATGAAACGGCAAAACGATACGCTGGTGGCAACTCTTCCGCATCTTCCACCTGCCGGAAAATACGAATACCTGGTTGTGCTTGAAAAAGATGGGAAAAAATACCCGTTAAACGGCGGACAAACGGTTATCATCCGATTTAAAGGAGACGTGCCCGGGAGTGTTTTGATACCACACATATTATTAATGTTTCTTGCCATGTTTCTTGGAAACCTGGCCGGGATAATGGCTGTTTTTAAATACAGAAAGTTCCGCTTATTTACCAATATAACTTTACTTACCCTGTTCGTAGGGGGTTTAATTTTTGGCCCGTGGGTTCAGTGGTATGCTTTTGGCGAAGCCTGGGCCGGAGTACCTTTTGCCTGGGATTTAACCGACAATAAAACCTTGCTGGCTTTTCTGTTTTGGCTTCTTGCATTTTTTATGAACCGCAAAAAAGAACGCCCCCTGTATACCATCCTTGCATCCATTGTAATGTTACTTGTGTACTCTGTTCCACACAGCATGTATGGCTCGCAGCTCGACCCTGAAACCGGTGAAATTATTCAGGGATGGATTCAGTTCCTTTTTTAAATCCGGTAAATTGTATACACGGTCGCTCCATTGTTGTTCTTTTTTTCTGTCGTGCAATAGGAAATCTTTTTATTCAGTTGAAAGAAAAATTCTACCTTTAGGGCAATGAAGAAACACAAGGTTGAATAATTTAAATCAACTGAATAACAAAACCTAAATGAAATCAGCGACTTTTAAACTCGGCATTTTATTGCTTTTGTTTGGGGCCATCTTTTTTTTCGGCTGCCAACCATCAACTGTAAATAAAACCGAAAAAACCGAGCGTTTTCCGAATATCGATCCGGATTATACAAATGTAACCGTACCTTATAATATTGCCCCGTTAAATTTCGCTATAAAAGAGCCGGGCAAATCGTTTTCTCTCAGTGTTTTATCTGATGAAGGCTCAGAACTTTTTAACCTCAAATCTTCTGATGGAATGGTTCAGTTTCCTGAAAAAAAATGGAGGAAAATTTTAGATAAAAACAGAGGGCACAAGTTGGATATTCAAATCTCATGTCTCACAGGAGACGAAAGTATCATAAAAAATATATTTCAATCTTTTTCGCTGATGGTTTCAGAAGACCCTATTGATCCTTATCTGGTTTACCGAATTATTCACCCGGGATACTACAGCTGGTCGAATATAAAAATTGAACAGCGCTCGCTCAGCAGTTTCCGTACCGAATCGGTAATAGAAAACCAGATGATAGATAAAAACTGCGTCAACTGCCATTCATTTAATAAAAACAACCCCGACGAATTTTTAATTCACATTCGCGGCACCAAAGGGGGAACATACTTTTCTGATGAAAATAAAATTTTAAAAACCAACCTGAAAACCGAAAATATGCCTGGTGGCGCAACCTATCCAACCTGGCACCCGGGCGGAAGATTTGTAGCATTTTCGTCGAACCAGGTAAGGCAAAGCTTTTACGCCCACCGCGAAAAAAGCATTGAAGTGTACGACTTGATTTCATCGCTTATTTTATACGACAGACAAAACAACGAAATTACCAACATAACAACGCAGGATACCATAAACCCGCTGCAAACCTTCCCTTCCTGGTCGGCCGACGGGAAATACCTGTATTTTTGCCGGGCGGTGCAGGATCAAACAAATTCGGGACGAGATATCAATGACATTCGCAACATTCAGTACGACCTGGTTAGAAAACCTTTTCAGGAGGAGACGAAATTGTTTGGTGAAACAGAAATGGTTTTTAATGCTTCAGCACAAAACAAAAGTGTTTCCTTCCCGCGCATTTCGCCCAATGGAAGATTCCTGATTTTTACGCTTCAGGATTACGGAACATTTCCCATTTGGCACGAAGAGGCTGATTTGTTTATCATCGATCTTCAAAGCGGCAAAGTAACAGAATTGGAAGTTAACAGCAACAAAACCGAAAGTTACCATGCCTGGTCATCAAACGGCAGATGGCTGGTTTTTAGCAGCAAACGGATGGACGGACGAAGTGCCCGGCCGTTTTTTGCTCACATTGATGAAAATGGCAAAGCCGGTAAACCATTTGTTCTGCCGCAAAAAAAGCCCACACACTATCAAACCATGCTTGAATCGTTTAATATTCCTGAGTTGATTGGAGGTAAAATCAAATTTTCATCACGCAATTTTGCCACTGCGGTTAACCAGGAAGCCATTCAGGGAAAAATGACAGGTGAAACAAGTACCATAAAAATCATCAAAACAGAAAATAAAAATATATCGGAAGATAAAGGAATTCATGAATAACAGCGGCATGAGAAATTCAAAAAAATACCATATCAATCTTTCACTAAAAACCAGTAAGCTGGTTTATATTTCTTTTCTACTCTTTTGGGGGCTAAACTTTATTTATTTCTGTTTTTTTAGCCGGTCTGTTCTCTCTTTCCAGGAAAAGCAAAGCCTTTTTCTATTTTCAGGTGAATATCTTTCCGCATTTTTGTTAAAACCCGGCGGACTGCTGGAATATGCCGGAAAGTTTCTTACCCAGTTTTATTTCTACCCTGTTTTCGGAGCCATCATTTTGTCGGCAATTATTTCATTAACGATAATTTTATGTTTCAAAATATCTGAGAAATTAAACAGCCGGCCATTCATCCCTTTTTTAATGGCACCTGCCGCGTTACTGCTTTTGCTGCAAAGTCATTATTATCACTGGATGGAATACAACCTTGGTTTTTTACTGGTTTTGTTCTTTTACAAATGGGCAATTTCCCCGCAGAAAACATCGGCTAAATATCTGACACTGCTTTTTATTCCCCTGTTTTATTATGTTGCAGGAGTTTATTTGTTCTTCTTTTTGGGGGTATTTGTTATCCACAACTTAATCCTTGAAAAAGGAAAATACCGATTCACCTATTCCATTTTGGCCATCCTTCTATCGTTGTTTACTTTTGCGGTATTTTATAAAATTCTGTTTCTTCAACCCATTCAGCACTATTTTTTATATCCGTTGCCGCTTGTTAATGTAAAAAACCACAAACTACTTTTGGCCGTACTTTCCGGATTAATCATTTTGTTGCCGCTCCTGTTCAGGCTAAAAATCCCATCCGAAACACAACAGGCTTCAATACCTGTATTTTTATTACCCGTTACCGGCCTATTTGCTGTGACCATTTTTCTGTTGTCGCAATTCTATAATCCACAAACACTTCGTGTACTTGAAATGGAACATCTGGTAGCAGAAAAAAAATATACTGCTGCTGTTCGTTTGCATGAAGAATCTCCTTCACAAAACTTAATCGGGCAGTACTTTTACAATATTGCATTGTCGGAAACAAACCAGCTTTGCGAGCGCCTTTTTTACGGAAGACAGGATTTTGGTGTAAATGCCTTGTTATTGCCCTGGAGCAATGAACATTTGTCGTGGGGAGCCCAATTTTACTATTCAGCAGGTTTAATTAACGAGGCACACCGCTGGGCCTATGAAGAGATGGTTGTTTATGGAAAACGTCCGCAAAACATTGAGCTGCTG
>JAFGDX010000577.1 GCA_016931875.1 Prolixibacteraceae bacterium | reverse complement strand
GCCCATGCAGAAAAATCGAGACTGTATTACAAAACTTGCAGCCTAATAAAATAAAAAAAGAGGATGACCTTTTGGGACACCCTCATGTCTTCTGCCTTTTCAGGTAATTGTGAGAAAGCCGGAATACTCACGATTGAGGCAAACAGAATAATGAGCAGGATTTGTTTTTTCATAATTTCGAATTTAAAGTATGCTACTCTTGATTTATGCCGGAAGCTTCCCATTCGAATGCTTCAATTTGCTCATCAAGAGGCGTATGTGCGAGATGATTTACGTAGTTACTGATAACTTTCTGTCCAATTCCGACCACCAGTTCAAGAACATTCTTCCGTGTATATCCAGCAGCAAGGAAGGCTTTAACATCCTCGTCTGAGGCCCATCCTCTTTTTTCAACCAGAAGGGCTGTGAATTGGCGAAGCGCTTCAAGTTTCGGATCGTTCAGCGGTGTATTGTTCCGCAAAGCTTTAACCATTTCATCCGACAGTTTAAACATTTTGGCAACCATGGAATGGATGGCCATACAGTAGTGACAGCTATTGTTATAACTTACGGTTAGCCAAACGATGTTCTTTTCAACCGGATTCAATGATGTTTCGTTGAAAAGTTGGTTCATTTGGGAATAGGCTTTCAATACTTCGGGCGATTCAGCCATTATTCCGTATAAATTTGGGATGAAGCCGTTTTGTTTAAGGGCTCCCTCCAGGATTGCTTTTGATCCCTCAGGGGCTGTTTCAATTGTGTGTAATTTGAATGTTGTCATAATTGTTATTTTTTTATTCTAAGCGTACGCTTAGAATATGATTAAAAAAATTATTCTATTTGTGCCAGTGCAATAGAAACAAAGTCATTTAACTGACTGCTGTTCATTGTTTTTGATGCCACTGAAATTCCCTGCATCACGCCCAGGAAAAAACTGGCCTGTTTTTCAATATCTGTATTTGTCGGAATTTCATCTTTTTTTATAGCATTTTGTAACACTTTTAAAATCATGCTGCGGATAAAATCGTAATACTGGTTTATTTCCAAGGCAATGTCTGGGTCATGTTCTCCTATTTCACCGGCAGTATTCACCACTAGACAGCCTTTCTTTTCGTCTTTTCCATTTTTTGAAGTGGCAGCGCTGAGCAAAAAGTTTTCCAGTTGGGCAAAGCCTGCTTCCTCCTGCAATAATGGCTGAAACCTGTTTTTTATAACATGTTCCCGATATTTTCTTAGGGCATTTATAAACAAGTTCTTCTTATTCTTAAAGGAAGCATAAATAGAAAACTGGTTGATACCCATCTCCTTCTCGAGCATCCGCACCGAAGTGCCTTCGTAACCGTTTATCCAGAAAATATTCATGGCTTTTTCAAGCACCAAATCGTTGTCGTATGTCTTATTCCTGGGCATATTTATTCTAAATAAGAAACAAATCTAAGCAAATGCTTAGGTAATTACAAGTCATTAGTTAGATACTTTCAGTATATTTTGTTTTGACGGGTTTTTCGCGCACTTCCATGAATTATTGATCTTTGGGGATGTTTATGAATGCAGGTTAAAAAAAACTAACGGACAGCCAAACTTTTCAACTACCGTTAGCTTTTTCGAGCATCTAAGGCTTTAATTCATTGGGGAAGTGCTACTTAGTAAATGTATAATCCTTGGATCCTGCAGTATGACATGAAAGACACATGCCTCCCATTAAATCTGCGCCACGCATTTTCATACCCGACGAAGGATCGCTTGCAATGGAACCGTCAGCACTGAGCATGAACCACTCCCAGTCCCCACCACTGGGATTGAAATCGTTTCCTCGTTTAACCATTGCCGTAAATTCGTTGACTGAAAGGTCTGGATTCTTGGAATGTTTGACGATGATTGTTCCCACAGGAAATTCACCACCGACAGGATTTTGGCCGTTTTTGTAATAAATCTCGCGGGTTACGGTTTCATCATTGCCGCCATGTGCGCCTCCCAAGGCGGGGTCTGGTCCTTGATGGGTAGCTTCAAGCTCCCAGCTCATAAAGTTGCTAAACGAACTATCAGTTGCAATGAACTCTTCTTTGATCTCACCATCGTCATCATCACCGCAAGATTGTAACGAAACGAATATTGCAACTGCCATTAAAACTTTAACAAATACTGAATTTTTCATACGCGTCTAATTTTAGTATTACGCTCATTAGTCGCAGTATTTTCTCAGACCTGACAAAAAAAAGACAAAATAATCTGATATTTATTTAAAGGAAGTTATCCAATCTGCTTCGACGGGCGTTTCACCGTTCCGTATGAACAATACACGCAGCAATCGCCGTGTTTTGGTCGTAATACGGTTTTGCAGCTTTCACACTCGTAAAAAACTGACAGCCGTCGGCGGGCATTTCTTCGGTTTTTTTGTGTCCGCAGTTGGGACAAGTCAGGGTTGAAAACAGCGTAATTTTCATATTTTTTGTGCTCAAATTAATTCCTGTTTACATGCTTGAAAATTGTTCTCTTGCCGTGTTCCCGTGAAATTTCGCAGTGTTTTTCTTCCTTCGAACATGACTCACTATGAAATCCCGCCATATTCAATTCCGGTTAAATAATGCATGTCGCGGTTAAAGGTGACCAAATCATCACGGTTAAATTTCCGAAAATCATCGTGGCCACAGGCCCGGGCCACCACTTTCATTAGTTCGTTCACGGCCATCAAAAAATTACAGAGCTGTTTTGCCGAGGTTTCGATGATAATACGCTGACGGAGGTTTTCTTTTTGTGTGGCCACCCCAACCGGACAATTGTTTGTATGGCAGGCACGCATTCCAAGACAGCCAATGGCCTGTAATGCTGAATTGGACACAGCCACGGCATCGGCGCCCAACATCAGGGCTTTGGCAAAATCCTCGGCCGTTCGCAACCCACCGGTGATAATGAGCGCCACATCTTTTGCGCCCACTTTGTTAAGGTGTTTGCGCGCCCGGGCCAGCGCCGGAATGGTTGGCACGTTGATGTTGTCGCGGAGGATTTTGGGAGCTGCCCCGGTTCCACCACCGCGCCCGTCGAGGATGATGTAATCGGCTCCCGCTTCGAGTGCAAAATCGATGTCTTTTTCAATGTGGCTGGCAGCTATTTTGAACCCTACCGGAATTCCGCCGGTATGCTGTCTGACTTCGTTGGCAAAATCAGCGAAATCCTTAACGGTGAATAAATCGGGAAAAGCGGCAGGACTAATGGCAGGTTCGCCCTCTTTCAAACCCCTGACCTCAGCGATTTCACCTGTTACTTCATTTCCCGGAAGGTGCCCTCCGGTACCGGTTTTTGCGCCTTGCCCCCCCTTAAAATGAAAGGCCTGTGCTTTTTTTACCTTGTCCCAGCTAAACCCAAATTTTCCTGATGCCAGCTCGTAAAAATAGCGGGAGTTGTTTTCCTGCTCTTCGGGCAACATGCCGCCTTCACCGCTGCAAATGCCGGTTCCGGCCATTTCTGCCCCTTTCGACAAAGCAATTTTTGCTTCGCGCGACAAAGCTCCAAAACTCATGTCGGAGACAAATAATGGAATTTCGAGCACAAGCGGCTTTCTGGCATTTTTGCCAATAGTAACTTTTGTGTCCACAACCATCTCGTCGGTTAACGGGCGTTTCCACAGTTGAGCAGGTAAAAATTGAATGTCCTCCCATTTGGGAAGCGTATTTCTATCAACGCCCATGGAAGCTGAAAACCCATGGTGACCGATATTTTTCAGCCCGTTTTTTGAAAGTTCTTTGATGTAACTGGTATAAAGTTCAGTCGTTTCAGGGTGGGTATCGGCATAAATTCCCTGGTATTTTTGGCGGTTAAAGGGTTGCGAATGTTTTTCGAGGAAAGCATCGATTTCAGCTTCATCCATCCAAACAAAACCGTCTTCAGTTTTTGCAGTAAATTTGTGAAGCGCTTCTTTGTTGTTGTATTCCGAAACACCGGTATCAAGTCGGTAATCCCAGCCGTGAAGCCCGCAAATCAGGTTGTGGCCTTCCACATGCCCATCGGCCATTAAAGCGCCACGGTGAAGGCAGCGGCCATATAACACCGAAATATTCCCATCGTAAAGGACAACCGCCAGGTCAAGGTCATTAACTATGGCATGAGCCGGCTGGCGGTCTTGCAATTTTTGAATTTCGATTAGTTTAATTGGATTTTTCATAGTATAATATGTTGCTCGCAAAGAGAGAACATTAAACTTTGCGTCTCTGCGTTTTAGCGTGATTCTATAACTTCAGTTTTTCCAATAAGCTTTTTAGTCCAACTTCAAAAAAGACTTTTACCAAACTGTATTGTTCTTCGGCTGTCTGTTTTTGAATAATCTCCGAAACTCCAAGCACAGCACCGTTCCAGTTTGGCATCATCCACTTTCCGGCAGGTAGTTTATCCGAATTGTTACCAATATTAAGCGGATTTTCAGACCAAAAGCTCAGGTAAAAATAAGGTTCGGGAACCATGCTGTCAGGAATAGCCAGGCCAAGTCCGATGGTTTTTGACGCAGCACCTTTTTCATTACGGGCAATAGTGGCAAATGTCCCGGTGTCGAAATGGTGGGGCCAGATGCGCACCGGTTCAACATCGGAAAACCGGGCAGACAGCTCGTTGATTATCAGCCGGGCATTGTGGTGGTATCGAGTATTCTCCGAAACAGCCTCCTCGCTTCCCCGCATAAAATATTTTCCCTCTTTTAACCCACCTTTTGACAACGCGTAAGGCTGTTCGGTTTTTAACTGCGAAACATCAATTCCCAGGTTATGCAGGGCTGTTTTAAACTCCTGAAAAGCTTCATGTAAAGTCTTTCCTTCAAGGGGAACTTCAGTTTTTGAATTGTCGTTTTCACCCAAAATCTGCACCGTTTGGTTTCTTAGTTTCACACCAACTTTCCATCCGTCGGGATGTGCATTTCCGAGCAACATCACTTTTTCAGGAATGTATTGCATGTTGATGTTGCTTCCATCCGGTTTTTGGGGAATCAGGTAGCGGCCTGTCAGTGCAATAAACTGCGCGGCAAGGTGTTGTTGTTTCAGTTCGTTTTCCATATCCTGACTAAATGGAATCGATAGTAATTGCCAGTTGTTGGTTGATTTTCGTATCATATTAAGTTATTTTTTCCCACAGCGAATCCACAAAGTAATTCCGGCTGTCGGTAAAATTTTGCACCACTTTAAATCCATGATTTAACGCCAGTTTATCAATGGTTTGAAAGTCGTATTTCCGCGAGCGTTCCATAAAAACAGCCTCCCATTTCTCAAAAACGAATTCTTTTTCGAGTGCGCCAATCTGAACTGTTTGTTCTCCATTCGAAATCAGGAAACTTTTTACTTCGCCGCTTTGCGGATTGTAGGTCGTTTGCTGCTCGAACTTTTGGAGATTGAAGTCGGCATCCAATTCACGGTTCAGGCGAACCAGATGGTTCAGGTTGAAACGGCGCGTGTGACCATGCGGGTCGTTGTAGGCATCCATAATTATTGCAGGCGATTTTTTCAGGTCGAAACCTATTAAAACTTTATCCCCCACATTTGAATAGGCTGAAAGCTGGTTCAAAAATTTTGTGGTTTCTTCATCTGAAAAATTTCCGATGTTCGACCCCAGAAAAAGGATGATTTTTTGAATGGAAGCATGTCCGTTCAGATTCTTCAGTTTCTGAAAATAATCGCCGGTTTTGGCTTCAACTTGTAATGCGGGCAACTCCGTTTTCAGGCTTTGCACCAGTTCATGGTTGGCTTTTGCACTGATATCAATGGGAGTGTATTGAAAATTGATGGCCTTTTCAACCAGGTACTTCAGCAGGATTCTGGTTTTTAAACCGTCGCCAGAACCCAGTTCAACCATATTAAACAGCTTGTTTTCCGGGCAGATTGCCTTTGTGATTTCCTCTGTTTGCAATGAAAATATTTCATGCTCGCAATCGGTGAGGTAGTATTCGGGCATGTTCATGATATCCTGAAAAATCCGGCTTCCTTCGTCATCATAAAAATATTTCGACAAGAGGTATTTGGGGTTTGAGGAAAGCCCTTGTAAGGTATCGGTTGCCAATTGTGAAAGCAGTAATTTTGGTTCCATAATTTTTTAGCGGCTTGGCGTGAGATTTTCTTCCGGCACTCCCGTTTCATACGGATTATTTGGGTCGTTGCTCCACTCGAACCAGCCACCGTCGTACACAGAAACACGGGGCCAGCCCATCAGCCAGGCATTAAACCAAGCTTCGCTGCCGCGCCAGCCGGTACCGCAATAAAATGCCAGGTGTTTGTCGGGAGTAATTCCGTTGTTCATCCAAATTTCTGCTGTTTCGTGAAACTCGCGGGTAGTATGGTCCACATTGCGGTAGTTTTCCATGTGGTAGGCATCCGAGCCGCAATTAGCAAACACGGCTCCTGGAATACGGCCTTTCGCTTCGATATAGTTGTAGCCACTCACTTCGCCAATATACTCAGGCCAACTACGTACACAAACCAGTTCGGCATTGGCAGCAACAATCATTTCTTTGGCTTCGGGCGTATCAACAGCCAGTTCTGGTTTCTGCGGAATGGAAACGCCAAAATCGGCCACCGGTTTTTTAGGTTCATCGGTAAATGAAGTTTCAAAACCGGCGTCCTGCCACGACTGAAAACCACCATTCAGTATCCGTACGTCTTTCACCCCGGCATATAGCATAATAAAGGCACACCGAATGGCGCCAATATCGCCGGCAGCGCTGCCCGGAAATTCGTCATCGTTGTCGGGATCCATGTATTTCCCATATAAAATCACGGTGGTATCAGCAGTGATTCCGTGTTCTTCAAGCGCTTTTTTTAATTCTTCGGACGAGCGGCGGTTCCAGGTTTCTTCGGCTTCCAGCGCATTGGTGTCGATATCGATTGCCCCCGGAACATGGCCGTTTAGGTATGCGTCGCGATTGCGGTAATGCGCGTGGACAACAACAAAGTTGTCATTTTCATATTCAGCCGGTCTCCCGCCCAAAATCAATTCGTTTACCCATTCTGCTGAAACCAGGTTTTTGTACCGTTCGAGTTTCTGCATTGGAAGATTGGGATTGACAACCCATTCATCCGCAAAATGATTATAAACAGAAACCTTTTTGTAGCCCGATTTTAAAAACCGTTCGGCTACTTCTTGCGTTTCTTCGGGCGAATAACCATAAACGACAATTTCGTGTTCCGGAAGGATGTTTTTGTGGCGCACGATTTCTATCCAGTCGATGTATTTTAGCCATTTTGCAGGCAGGCTTTTTGCCCCGGCAATGTGGCCGCCGCGGGTTTCACCTTTCAGATGCCAGCCGTTGTAAGCCTCCACCTGTCGAACATCGATGATTTTTACTCCTGATGTTATTAGATGTCTGAAGAGTTCTGTTGTTGTTTTTTCGATAACCATAAAGAATCTGTTTTTTATAAGTTTTTATAAAATTGGCTTCTCTTTTGTTCCGGTAGATTTTCAAAGACGTCTTTACTCTTCTATCACTTGAACGCCTTTCCAAAAAGCTACACGTCCCCTGACACTGCTAGCTCAGTCTGAAGGTGTTGGATAATACCAAGCAGCATCAGGATTTTCTTTTCCATCCACTTCCAAGTTATAATACGAAGCAGTTCCTTTCCAATGACAAACAGTTTGGGTGTCACTTTCGTTTAGAAACTCTTTTCTTACTGATTCAATCGGGAAATAGGCATTCCCTTCGACGTTTACGATGTCATTGCTTTCGGCAATCACTTTGCCGTTCCATGTTGCTTTCATAATCTCATCTTCATGTTCTGAATTCAAAGCAAATTAAACGGCTCATTTTGCGAGTTCAAGAGCCCTAACGATCTCATCAACGGTGGAGCGTTTTTTATAATCGGGGTCAAAATGCCGCCACACGATTTGTCCTTTGCGATCTATCACATAAGTTGCTGGAATGGGCAGTTGTTGACTATTATCCGAATGGGCTTCTTTTAGTTTTGCTCCCAACACGGCATTGTAAATAATCCTGGAAAAGCTGCCAGGCTGAAACGTGACATCATATGCGTCGGCTATCTGATAGTCTTTATCGTAGAGCAGTGAAAAGCGAGCACCTGTTTTCAGTGCTGTTTTCTGTAGGTATTCCGGTTTTTCGGGGGAAACGGCGACTACGGTGGCTCCTTTTTCCATAAACTGTTGCAGGTTTTCCTGAATTTCACCCAGGTGCTTGTTGCAGTACGGGCACCACTGGCCGCGATAAAAAATAAGCACCGCTGGCCCTTTTTTCAATTCTTCTGAGAGCTGAAAAGTTCTTCCGTCGGCATCTGTTGCCTGGACGTCAGGCGCTTGCTGCCCCACCTTTAACCCGTTTGCGTCTTTTGCTTTTCTGTAATTTTGTACTACTGAATTTGTCATAGTAAAAAATATTATTAGATTGATAATTCCAATTTTCATCGTCTTTGCCCTTAAATTTTCAAGAGTTGAATCACTGCTACCGTCATCAACACAATACCGATGACGCGGTTAATATTGGATGATAGTTTATGTGCGCGGCTTACTACTTTTAATGCGAGGAAAACATAAATTTTAAGAATGACCATTTTTGCCAGCCAAACTCCGGACAGGAAAAACAAAATCTCGGGTAACGAGGAAGGGAGAAGTTGTTTGGCTGAAAGAACGGTAGCGGCGAGAAGCCAGAACAGCAATACCGGAATACTAACGATATTTAGCAAAGCCCCTTTCAGAAAACCAATAGATTTTCCCTGCTCTTTTTTAAGTTGTCCTTTGTTCTTTTTGAGCCAGAAAAACAAACCGGAACCCATTAAAACGGCAAAAACAAAATACCGCACCATCGGATTTCCCTTAAAAAACTCCGATAACCAAGCCCCGGCGACAAGCGATGAAAGCGCAAAAATCACTTCAACTACCGATGCGCCGTGTGCAATCCCCGTTGCTTTTTGCGAGCCATTTTTCAATGCTGTGTCAACCACAGAAAGGTTCACCAGTCCCAATGGAACAGCACCAATTGTGGCGGCTGCCAGCGCTATAAAAAAGTAGATTACTCCTGTGTCGTTCATGATGGATTTTATAAAATACTGTTCAATGCCTGTTCAAGTTCGTCGCGCGAGGTCAGTCCGTTTTTTGTATAAACTGGCTTGCCGTTGTTATACAAGGCCAGGTAGGGTACACCCTGGATTTTCATTTCTTTCACCAGTTTTTTACTGGCATCCACGTTCACTTTCACAATATTAATTTTGCCGTGGTATTTTGTTTTCAGTTCATCAATCGTTGGCATCATTGTACGGCAGGGACCGCACCAGGGCGCGTAAAAATCAATAAACACCGGCTTCCCCGATTCGATCAACCGCACCAGCTCTTCGTAGTCCATTTTGTTTTCAGTGTCGGGTTTGGCATCGGGATCAACCACCACCGGCAGGTTTTGAAGCTCCCAGTCCATAATTCCGTGTTCGAGGTTATAAACATTTTTATACCCATTTTCAGCAAGCGTTTTAGCTGCTCGTTCACTGCGCCAACCGGTGTTGCAGTACAAATAAATGGGTTCGTCTTTAGGCAGCATCAACAGGCGTTTCCTGAAATCGAGTGCGTAATAATTTAATTGTCCCGAATTGGGAATGTGCCCGTTTTTGAATTCCGAAAGGGTGCGCACATCAAGCAAAACTCCGCCTGGGGTTTCTACGAGTTGATTGAATTCCGCGGGGCTTACCTGCTTTATTGTTGGGGCTTGTGCTATCGATAAAAAAGCGATTAGCGCAAATGATATCGACATGGCTGTTCGTTTCATTGGAAGACTATTTTTGTTTTTAGAATAGACGGAGAAAAACCAAATCCTGACTGGAGCCAGGGTTTTATTTTTTTCTGGGGGCTGACGAAATGGACATTCGTGCAGGTTAAGGTATTAAGAGAAACACGGCGGCTGGCCTTTTCACCGGTTTAACATACGCTTCGCTCAGCAGACTTTCGAGATGGTCTTTTTTCTGAAAGTCGAAACTTCCGGATCTTTCAAATTCGATGGATTGGCCATCTTGCCTGATCCTGACCTTCCGACAATGACTTAAGTGTTCAAACCGGAAAGTTTGATCGATTCGAAAGACATGCTGATTGCTGATTATGAATTCGCCCCGGCATTCCAGTTTTCCTTCGGGCGAAAACCGTGTCATTTCAAACTTCTTATCGTTGGTCGCGACAATACTGAACCAGGACCCGGCGCCTTCGCCTGCCAGCCATTGGGCTGCCGGAGGCACTTTTCCCGGTCGCTTCGGTTCGGGCAAAGTGTCTTGCAACAGCCGTTTGTCTGAAACCCGCTGAGGAGAGAAAATGGGGACGGGAATCAATTTCGGAAGAACGGTCCGGTTTCCGAACGATTTCACATTGTTCATTGGAGTCGGAGTCAACGGAACGCGGAAATTCAGTTTAAAAGCTGCCCGCCACGACGGTTTCCCGGCGCGGATGGCGGCATTGACAAATCGCGAACAGTTGCTTCCGTTAAATGTGAATGGCCCATACCGGATCGGGCTCATTTGTTGCAACTGATTGGCTTTGGCAAATGCTTTGGCAAAATCGACCCGACCATACGAAGCGTGAATCGCACCCTCGCCATGACACTCAGGATTCTGCTGCAATTCGGTCAGAATCTCCTTAAAATTTACGATTTGCTTCCCATTGGCCGAGATACGAGCCTTGGTGTGGATTCTGAGTCCGTCATCAGTCGCTTCACTGCGCACCCTTCCGTGTTGAAACGGTGTGTGGTACCGGCCAAAATCGAAATAATAACAACGCTGTGTTTTCCGGTCAACCAAAACCAGGGCGGCGTGCCCAACCTGATAGAAATGGTTTTTGTTAATCCCGATTCGGAATAAAAGATCGTCGTACCAGGCACCCGGCTGTTTGCACCAGGTTTCGGGCCAGGCGATGGCGATGGCAAATCCGGAATGTTTTTTCTGAATGTTCATGTTGTCACTTCTTTATTAAACTGCTGTTGCAGATCATAGTAGGCCATCCTGAATTTTCCTTGTTCAGGTACGACCTGGGTGATACTTACGGTTTTCATGCCACCATCGCGCTCCATAACCACGTCGATTTCCGGGTTGTTGGTGTGGCTTCCTGAATGAAAATCAAAAATTTGTTTCGGAGAAATCGTTCCATTTTGGTTTGCCAATAACCGTTTAAACCATTGGCGGCGCAGTTTCCGGTGTTCCTCATCGTACAAGGTTACCGACGACCAAATGCCTGGTTCATTCTGTGGGAGATTCCTGAGATGTTTGCTATGGCCATCCCAGATAAACTCACTCAGGTGGCTGATGCTTCCGGATCGTATTTCAAGGGTGATCATCGTGAAGGGTTCAACATCCCTCAGGTTTTTCACCTGGAAAAAATCGGCTGGAGTTAAAACTGATGACACCAGTTCGAGCAACACCGTTCCGCGGCTTTGGACATAACGCGGTTTTTTCTGATGAGCTAAAAAAGCTCCGTTCAACAAACAACAAAGCCGGCCACGATCGTTGGACGCGATCCATGACCCGCCGGCTTGCTCATCCTTGGGAAAACAGATGTTCATCCCATTGACTTGGTAAATCTGAGGCGGAATCGTGGGCCGACATGATTTTTCATCCCGGTTTGAGGTGAGAATAAAGCCACCCGTATTTTTTTGAGGTATGTAAGTTACGGTGCACATTAGTTTTCGCGGTATCGAATGGTTGAATAAGCCACGCCAAAGTTTTCATTGGTCAATTCGCTCAATCCGAGCACAATTAATCCGGCTTTAATGATAGCCTGGTGGTGAATGCTGTGCTCAATGCAGTAGGCCAATTCGCGGCCAACTGAACTCAGCGTGCTATTTTGGGCGGTTCCATCGGCAGTAAAATCACCTTCGAATTTCACGGCAAGCGTTTCATCGAGGGTATCAATTCCTTGTAACAGGCGGTCGATGGTTTGAATGGCAAACTGCTGATCCTTTTCAATCCGGATATCGCGCTGGCGTTTGTCGTAACTGATGGTTCCGGAAAACGAACCAGACACCAGCAACAAGTAAAACTCCAGAATGTGACGGATGTGCTGCCCGACGGATGAGCCGGACAAAATTTCGTTTTGCCGGGTATAGTTTTCGTTGTTTATGGACTGAAGCATCTCTTTCAGTTGCACCAGGTTTTCTTTGGCTACGGCTTTCATATTGATGTATTTTAAGGGATTTCGTTATTTTTTAAGGCAGCTGGAATTGTCTTGTCCTGCTGCCTGTAATTCTTTAGTTTTTGGAATAGGCCGTTTGAACAGTAACTTCGACGGTCTTTGCAATGTTCGATGAGGGTTTCCCTTTTACGAATTCGATCCCATAATCGGCCAGTGTTACATTGAACTTGCTTTTTGTTTCCACCTCACCGCCTTTTACGGTAATTGTTCCCTTTTCATGAACTGGCTTTGTTACCCCTTTGATGGTTAAATCTCCCACGACATGAGCTTCATAGGAACCATCGCTTCCGAAATCAATTTGGTCGATATTCGTAATTTTCCCTGTCAGCTTGGCTTTGGGAAATTCCTTGGTATTCAGAAAGTCTTCACCATTAAAATGCTTTTGCATCAGGGCTTTTTCGAATTCGAACCCCTGCATCGGGACTGAAAAGACCACCTCTCCGGTTGAGGTGTTTAGCGTACTCACCGCGATGGTATTGTTGGCCTCAATGTCTTCTGCCTGTGTGGTTGAAAAGAACTTGATGTGCGATTTTGAACTCACCAACTTTGATTGGCCAAAAACGGTTGTGCCTGCGCCTAAAATAACGGCAAGGGTTAATAGGATAATTTTCTTCATGACTTTAATTTTTATTGTTTCCATGTTAATTTGATTTCTATTTCGTAACAATATCACTTTTTCCCAGGATCACATTTTCATACAGTCCCAGGTCGTCGTCATAGCTGGCGCCCGAGCGAATTACGCCTTTAATGGTAACGTTTTGTCCCACCTGCAATCTTTCGGTATTGGCGCTTGTTTCGGGTAGGAAGCTGGCACTGACACCGGCTTTGTCGACTGCACTTTTTAGCAGGACTACTTTCTGACCGTCGAAATTTTCTGATATTTTGCTGATTTCTCCGCTGATTTCCAGAATCTTCGAATCACCATCGGCAGCCAGGTACTTCGTGTTTGCCGCGGCTGCATCAGTTAAATATTCGGCTACGAGTTGCGAACTGGTCAGGCTAAAATCTGACTTGGCAGATTGCACGTCGCGGTGCGGCATGTTGAACAAGTAGAGGACAACTGCCCCGGCAATTACAATCCCTGCAACCGCGGTTATGATTCCAATTCTGATAATTTTTTTCTTTTTCATTTTGAGTTTCTTTTTTGTTGATGATTTAAATAAATAGTCGTAACAAACGCAAATCCTGACAAGTATTTTGACCTTTTTTCTACTGGTTTTCAAATAAAAAGGCGGAACTAAGTAGCTCCGCCCTGCCGCATCCATTTTTCGGTTCCTATTCAGCTCCTCGCTTTGCCATGGCTACCGCTTCAGCAAGTTCTTCATTGGATTTGGCAACGCTAACCTGGTTGATTAATTCTTTGCTTTCTGCATCAAAAAAATAAACCACGCCGGTTCCTTTGTATTCGGCCATCACTGTGGCGAGCCCAACTTCTTCCAATGCTTCTGCTGATTTCTTTTTACTTTCGTCATCGGTCAGATCATTGGCGATGAAATGAACGGCCATATCTTCGTTATTGGCTTTAAAAGTTTCCATGGCGCGCATCCCATTTTTCTGACAGGTCGGACACCATTCGGCTTTGTTGACCACAGCGATAACTTTTGATCCTGCTCCGGCAAACGCTGAGAAACTGACCAGCGCGATTAGAATAAAACTTGCGAAAATTGACTTTACTGTTTTCATGATCCTGAATTTTTAGTGATTCAGGAGAACTGTCGGACAGCATCCTTATTCCTGACAGGAGTTGGTAAGAAAAAAATAATCGTTTGTTTGTTTCTCAAGAAGTACTTCAACGTTTGAAAAAAGAACAAGGACTTATTCTTGCGAGAAACGCTCTCGTTCTGTATTGCTCAGGTGATTATTAGAAGAAGTGTTTAGTACAGGAACGTCAGGCCTTTTCCTGGTTTCTTCTTGAGAACTTGCTTCTGTGTCATCATGCTGATTTCCAGATTGAAGTACTTCAACGATTCACCGAACATGAATTTCCGGAAGATATTCGGGTTTTGCTGTTGTCTTGTTTGCTCAAGCGCTTCGAAATAGCGCGCTTTATCTTCGGCCAAAACCGGGGTGATCGGGTGTTTATGATAATGTTGAACGTAATTCATGAGCAAGCGCGACAATCTTCCGTTTCCATCGGCGAATGGGTGGATGGAAACCATTTGGAAATGCGCATCGAAAGCAAGGATGCTGTTCGCAACAAAATCGTGGCAATTGTCAATCTCAGAGTTGACGTAATCCACCAAATCTTGCACCAGTTTGGGAACCTTGTTAAAATCGACGAAAGAACGTGTGCCAACGTGTACCCCGCCTTTTCGAAACTCGCCTCTTGAAGCATCAAACGAACCACCTGCCATGTTGTATGATGCACCGGTATTCTTCATGATCAGCGCAGAGATCTGTTGGATTGTTTCCAGGTTTAATTTTCGCTTTTCACCCGCTATTTCAAGAACATAGTTGAGCGCTTCCAGGTGATCTTTCTCCATGAGCAGATGTAAAAATGGTTTTCCCTGAGGGGTAATTCCATTTTCGAGCAACAGAACAACTTCACTATGGGTGAGGGTTGAGCCTTCTATCGCTGTTGAATGATGGGTAATGAGGTAATTGTTGAGCTTCTCGTAGTCGACATAACCTTTCGAAAGTTCAACGTACTTTTCCTTTATTTCCTGTAAGCGTTTCATGTACCAAAAATAAATATAAAATTAGCTTAAAGGAATAATACGAAGGACTTTTGTTTCAACGAATTAAATTTGAGCGGGCAATGGGGGAGCAAATGAATTATTGAATAATCACCGCCCGGCTGATGACCACATCGTTTAGCATGCCATCGCATTTCCCCCGGATGGTGATGGTTTGTCCGGTTGCTGTCTGGTTTGTTAGTTGTTGATTGGCTGCTACAAAACTGCTGTCGAGGTAGACGCTGACACCGAAAAGCTCGTCTTCCAGAATGATTGCGGTGCCTTGTTCTCCGGTTTGTACAGCAACAACCTCTCCGCTCACTTCAACAACTTTGCCCGAATACCTGGCATTGGCGGCTGTTTCATCCTCCGTGAAATCGTTGAAAAGTTGCGTTGAGCTGAGTTTAAATTCCGGCTTCGTGTTCTCCAGGTTCTGGTGTGGTTTCAAAAATACGTACCAATAAGCTCCTGCTCCCGCAACAACAGCAAGCACGATGAGTATCAAACTAATTTTATAAGCAGGTTTCATATCTATTTGCTGTAAGGTTCATAAAGCACGTTCACCGTTACTTTCACTTCTTTGGCGATCTTGTCGCGGACCAGGGCCGGAATTTTAATCTCAAAATCTTCGGCTGATACAACAAAATCGCAGGTCCCGGCAATTTTGCCGTTTTGAGGGTTCAAAACGGCCTTCGTGGAAATTTTTTTGGTCACCCCGTGCAAGGTGAGTTCTCCTTCAACGTTGGCTTCCTGCGCTTCTTCTTTGGACAGGTTAATGGCTGACCAGTTCAGAATTTGGCCTTTGAATACTGCTTTTGGGTATTTCGACGATTCAATAAAATTCTCGTTGAAATGTTCCTCCATGAGGGCATTTTTAAACTTGAAGGATTTCATCAGAGCCGCAAAGTTCAGCTCTCCGTTGGTGGTTTTCAAAAACGAGGTGACTTGATTATTCTCAGCATGGATTGTTTCCAGTGGGGTAGACGAATCAAAAATAATGGTTCCTGTTTTGGTAAAATATATTTCTTGTCCGAATAATCCGGTTGTGAATAAGATCACAAAAATTGATAGTACAAGCGTCTTCATGTTTCATGAGGTTTTAGATTAATAGCTACTGGCCTTTTTATCAAAGGAGAACACCCTGGAAACGTTGAAGCCAAAATGGATTCCGCCATCATCCCAGTTGTGATTGTCCTGACCCCAAATAAAACCGCCTTCGCGCATGGCCAGCGAGTTGGTGAGCATCAATTGAAAAACGTGCCCTCCGGTTTCAATATCAACGCCAAACGAAAGTGCGTTTGGATAATCGACAGAAGCATCATCGGAGCGGAAAGCGTAAAAATATTCGGCATTGATGGCCACCCGGTTAGAGATTTTGTAGCGTCCGCTGGCTCCCAGGGCATATAAATCATTGTCATCCCGGGTGGTGGGTGTCAGGTTTTTGTGGACCAGGGTCGGTGATAATTGCAGACTCAACTGATTATTGAATTTCCGGGCGATCAGCAACTGGTGTACGTAAGTCAGCCTGGATGAGAACAGATTATCCCGCTCCAGGTTGGTCCATTTCGTTGTGAAAATTTCTGTCGAGCCCATGTACGACAAAAAGACGGGGACACTGTTTGATCCGCCTGTTTGGCGCAAGAGTTTCAGCTTGACAAATCCGTCGTAAGTCTTTAGCAGGTTGCTACGGCCCACGCCAATCATCAGCCAATCTTTCAGGCCGTATTCGAGGCTCAGGTGAATGGTGGCCTGGTCGAGGCCAAAAAATTCGTAGGCGCCGCCATTCAGTTCTCCAAAGCGGTGCGAAATACGGAAATCAAGATGTTTGGCTTTCATTTGCTCCACCGAGTGACCATTAATGACACGGGTAGCCTTAAATGCAGCACTTTCGTAGATCTTTCCTACCGATGTTTCTGCGTCTAGTAACTCATCCAGATCTTGCCCCATCGAGGCAAAAGGAACCAGGAAAATCATATAAAAGATTATTTTCTTCATGTGGGTTTTGTTTAGTTGTTTGCAGCTCCTTCGTTAATCCAGGCTTTAATTTTTTCAATGGAACAATCATCCAGTTTGGCACCAACCTGGGGCATGGGCGTGTAACCCGGCGAATGGCTAATGGCGCCGACTAACCTCCCGTTGTTGATCTGAATCATGAGTTCGCTGTAGGTTTCCAGGTTGATTCCCGATCCAAAGCTGTTGGCATTGCTGACTGAATGGCAGCTGTAACAACTGGCCGTTAGAATAGGCTTGACGGTTTGAGCGTAGGTCACGTTGCTGGTGTCGCAGATTGCATCTCCGTATAATTCCTCTTCATTGTCGTAACGGCAACTGAAAAAAGCAACAGAAAGAAGGATTAACATCATCCATGAATTAATATGCTTCATTATTTTCTTTTTTGAGTGATTACCAGATTGCGTTCTCAAGCATTTTATTTTGCTGCTCGGAACAATTTGATCTTAAAAATTGATAACGCTGTAGCCTTCGACAAACAGACTGCGCAGGCTGGGGTGTTTTTTAAATTCCGAGAGCAAAGGAATTCCTGCTTTTTCAACTTTACTTTTTACACCGAATGCCTGGGCGCAATAATCGCAAACTCCGGTAATTTTATCTTTCAAGCCGGAGTATAGATCATGCATTTTGTGGTCATCCCTTTCCAGTTCGCCAATCCATTTGGTACCGGCGCCTTCGAAAATTATTTTCAGGTCGTCCCCGTTTTCAACTGCTTCAAGCGCCAGCATAAATGCGTTTGATACTTTTCCCATTGCTTCCACCGTGTCGGTATCAGCATAAATTACGATAGCTATTTTTGTCATTTTTTTAAATTTTTCGATGAACTAAATATTGACTGTCGATGGATAGGTCGTACTGCAGACGTAAACCTGACAACTTCAAACAAAAATTTACAGAAATAGTGACGACAATCAGGGTGTTATCACTTTTGCAAGAATTTCGGGTGTATTGACTGCTTTGGTATATAACCCGACGCTCCCCACTTTCGGAAACCAATAACTTTTGTTTGAAAACCGCACATAAATGCGTTCTACTTCCATTTCCTGATCCTCTATCCAAACGTAAACTTTATAGTCTCCGTCGGTATTTTTTTTAAGCGTCATGGGTTGTTCGAACGCCACCAATTGAAATTCCGTTTTAAAAGAATTTACTTCAATAATTCGGAGGCCATACGAAAGCGAATTTTGCACTTTCGTTAGTGACTCTATTTTGCCATTGTCTGTATTCTTTTTCCAATAAACACGAATAGGATCTTTCTGATTTAAACTACCGTCTTTACTCAGGTTTGCTTCATAAATAACCACATCAGCATCCCGGCTACGTTCGATTTTAAATAAGTAATTTTTATTATTTTCAGAATCAAACGCAAACGAACTACTGGGTACTCCCATCAAAATCAAACCCAGCAAGACTATGATAATTGACTTGGTGTTTTGCATTTTTTTATAATTCGATGTCAGGATAAAAAGCGGGAAACGAAAACCAATAGCCCATCATTTGAGGCACGGGAGTTAGTTTTTGGCCAGTTCGCAGCCCAGCTACAGCACGCCCAAACACATCCCATTTATTCCCTTCATTGTCCTGTAAAATGCCGTCAACACTCGCTTGCAAGGGTTGAAAATCGAGTACCGTTCCATCCGGAAGTTTCCGATCAAAGGCAACCATCAGGTTCGAAGATTTGCTACCCGCTACCACCAGTTGGGTACCTTCAAAAGTGTCGTTGATGACATTCAATTGGTCGGGAAAATTTTCGAAACGGTAGGCTTTGGCTTTTTCGCCGATCACGACTCCCAACACCCGTTCTTTGGCATCAAGCCGGTTATCGTTACGACTTACCGGGAAAAGCAGGTTGCCGGATGTTTTGTAGTTTCCGTAGGGATAGTTGCCATAGTTCCGGTTGTGTCCCGTATTGGTTGAAACCACTTTGGTTGAAGGGTACAGTTGTTTCCAGGTTTTCCAACTCGTTTCAACCAGGTTGTAGGTGTTTGCTGATGTCCCGATCAGCTCCCCGTTCACCGATTTCAGCAAAAGTTGCGACCAGTTGCTATTGGTTGACCGGTCGTAAGGGATGATGTTGGAGTTATACAGTAATCCGGAAACCCCAAAGGTGGTTTTTGTTCCGGCAACGTTCCGGTCCCAGCCAATACCCGTTCCGGTGAGCGGACAATAGATCACTGCAATGGAGTGGTTGGCTGTTTCGTCGTTAATAATTTCGTGCCAATCGAGAATATCGTGGGGATAGGCACGCACATCGCTGCCATCGGCAAAACCCAATACCAGTTCGTTGTCGGTTAAAAAAGTGGCTTCCTGTGCCGTAATCAATTGGGGAGCCGAAAGCGCCGGAATACCGTCTCGTCCCGGGCCGCCATCGCGTACTTCATTTTTAGGAATCAACCATTCTCCGGAATCTACTGATCCCGGAGGATTGGTTCCTGCACTCATTTCATCTTCACCGCAAGCTGTTGCTAAAAAGGCAACGGTCAATAAATAAATCAGTATTGTTTTCATCTGTTTCTTTTTTAATTGGTAAACATTGACTTTTTCTTCAGCGGCAGGTTGAAAAGTACTGCTGCAGTTAATTTATAAGAGGTGGTAAGTTGTGTGCCGTCCAGCTTCCGGTAAAGTGGAATATCGCCGGAAAGCCTGAGCGACAAATCGGGAGAGAAACGGATATTGACTCCCGGAATGGCATAAACCCACTGCCCACCCGAAGAGGGGAAAACCCCGCCATCAATCAAATCTTCCGCTTGTTTCCGGTAGCGGAAAAAGGCGAATACATCGACCTGACGTTTGACAAACAAGCTGTAATTCAGGCCCAGGTTGAATTGAAATTCGTTGCCAAATTGATAAGTTTGGCTGTCGTTATAGTTCCTGTTTTTTCCCGAATAGCGAAATGTTGTAACCGCTACCAGGCCGAGATTGGGATTTTTCAAGAAACGATTTTTCTGAAACGAGCTCCAAAAAATGCCATCCAGTGAGCCGGACCCCGGTTGCATATCGGCAGCCATGACCAAGCCCTGGTTGTTTGTAAAATCAGTTTTTGCTGTTGGTATTTTTGGACCGGCACCAACCACCCAGTCAATATCCGATCCTTTTTCAGGATTGATCAGGCGGTACTTGGCCAGTAACACCACATCGCCCAGTCCTTGTGCTGCCGTAAAATCTTCGGTTCCGCCAAAAGCCTGGATGTTTCTTTCCTGCCGGATAAATGGCAAAACACCCGTAAGCGAAAAGCGGTTGGTTAGCCCGTAATTCACTTCAATAATGGATGAGTGGGTAATCCGGCTGCGGGTTTGGTCGTCGAGTTGTTCCGAGATATCGACCAAATCATTCAAAGCATTGTAATCATAGGTGACCAAAATCTGGAGAGCCTGGTTTTCGGCCGCACCCAATCCCAAACTGCCGCCAAGTGGAACGCCGCCTGAACAACAGGTTTGCGCATGCAATAAAACAGGGGCAGCCATCATCCCAAAAACCGCAAAAACCAACACTGCTGCTCGAACCCTCCGGCTTTGAGATCCCTCAATAGTTGCTGCCCCTTTAGTTTTCATGGCTATTTATTCAGTATTTGTTCCCCGATTTCGATCAGCTGTTTTGGGTTTCGGTAACCGGCTGTTTGAGCGATCAGATTGCCTTTGCTGTCCAGAAAAATCAGGCTTGGATAACCTTTGATCCGATACTTTTGAGCCAGTTCAATGCCTTCGCCTTTTTCACCGTCCACCGCCACGTTGATGAAGTTGGTGTTGTAGAATTCGCCCACATCGGCGTTGGGAAAAGTCCTTGCTTTTAGTAGTTTACACGGGCCGCACCAACTGGCAGAAATATCCAGAAAGATGGGTTTGCCTTCTTTTTTTGCCCGTTGCAAAGCTTCAGCCCAACTTCCCTGGTGGAAAGCGATTCCGGTGTTATTTTGAGCTCCGGAGTTATTTTGAGATGGATTGGCCTGGATAAGGATCGTTACCAATAATCCCAATAATAAAATTGCTACTGTAGTCATCTTCTTCATGATTTCATCTTTTTGTGATTCATGAAAACAGTCGGCCAAGCAGGCAATTCCTGACAGGGGATTGTGCAGAAAAGAATCGATTCTACCTTTGGTCGGTAGTTAATTGATTGGTATCGAGCCGAAGTTAATACTGGTAACCTTGCATTTCCTGTTCACTGGCTTCAAGCCCAAGTGCCAAGACAATGCGATTGACAAAATTAAAATAGGCCACCACTAAGGTGGCATCCAGCAATGCCTTGTCGGAAAGACCAGCTTCAGTTAGTGGTTGGAGGTATTTTTCGTTTTTGTAGGCTTCGTGGGTAATCGTTAGCAAATTAGCAAAGCCAGCCAATGCTAATTCCCGCTGGTTAAGGGCCGCATTTTCAAAATTAACACGAAGCTGCTGAATCCGGTCTTCGTCTTTCCAGTAATGACTTAACGCCTGTATGTGATGAAGTTGGCAATACTCGCAGCCGTTGGCAACCGAAACCAGCACGGCCATCATTTCGCGTTCGGCCCGCGAAAGTTCCGACCGTGAAAACATGATTTCCAGGTACAAATCCATGTGCGCGACAATGCTTTCCGGTCGCAGGCTTTGAATGGTATGTACATCAGCCAGTTTGCCCCGTTTATCAACGATTTCATCATAAATTTCCTTTAACCTTCCCGTGGCTTCTTCGGGCGGAATAACTTGGATTCGGCTCATGGTCTGTTCTGGCTGGATGGTTCGTGTGCCAGACTCACCACAACTGTTTCCGTACGATTGGATTTATTGGCAAGTACGGCTGAATAGAGTGAAACAAAAAAGGGAACAAAAAAAGTAAGTGTGAACTGGAAAGGGTTTACGTTTTCAACGGATAAAAGAAATAAATCGGGGTTGTTGATCAGGTTAAGAATAATACCGACCAGCAATGCCATACGCAGTGCCCGTTTCACGTCTGATTGTTTTAGTTTGAAAGTTCTCATACAAGTAGTAGTCTAAAAATTTCAGTGTCTGTTTTCATTGATTTTCAGTTTGATTTGCTCCTTTAGCTTGTCCAGGTTTTCCTCTTGTTCCAGCTTTTCGTGGTACGCCTGAATTCCTTTTTCCAAAAACTCACTTTGTTTTTCGTACCGGGTACAGGCATCACACATCATTTTATGCGCCTTAAGCTGCATCTTTTCAGTGAAAGTGAGTTTAAAATGAAACCGCTTTTCCATTAGTTCCGTGGCTTTCAGACACGAAAGAAATAATTTATTCATTAATTTTTTCATCCTTTTTTTCTCAAAGAATCCATTTTTTTTCGACACAATCCCTGAGTTGAAGCTTCGCCCGGTGGATGATTTGCCAGAAATTAGACGGAGTGATCCCGAGTTCCTGACAAATCTCCTCTCCTTTTTTCTCCATAAGGTATTTTAGTTTTACAGAAGTACTCCACTGATCGGGCAGGGCATCCAGACAATGCTGAAGGACTTTCCGAAATTCCGGATCATCCAACACCTGTTCATCCTGCTCATCAATCCATTCTTTGGGTTTACGGGCCTCCTGCCATTCGCCTCCAGCCTCAAAGAATGTCGAAAACAATTGGTCGTCGAAGCTTGACGGCTGTTTCACCTTCTTCCGGTAATGGTCAATAATTTTGTGATTGAGAATACTGAACAGCCAGGTTTTAGGCGAGCTGTCTCCATTGAACGTTCCGGCTTTTTCGACGGCAGCCAAAAAAGTGTCTTGCACCAAATCCTGTGCAATCTCCACGTCGGAAACTTTATGCAAAGCCCAGGAGTAGAGGTCTTGCGTATAGGTCTCAACCCAGACTGAAAGTTCATTTTGCGTTTTTTCTATCTTCATACTGAGGGCAATAATAGTTTTTAAAGATATGAAAAAACTCCCTCTCACATTTGGATGGTTTAAATTCTCCCAGTTAGAGCACTCATTCATTAAATCTCCGCAATTTCACTCCAGGTGTTTCTGTTCCAATTCTATAATCTGCTCTGGGTTTTCCCTTTCAAATTCCTCCACTTGCTTCCGAATTTCTCTAATCAACTCTTTGTCCTTGTTGATGTGAAACAGTTCTTCCAATTTGGAAAGCTCATCAGCGTTAATCCCACCGACCATTTTGATGTACCGGTACTTGATATCATTATCGCTCACGCGCGTTAGCTCATTTCTTTGATAAATATTCCCGATCAGCGAAACGGTAAACAAGAGGAAAAGAAAGACGAAAGCCATGATCACGCTTTTTGATTTCAGTTTAAGCTGTCGTTGGTGGCGGGCGAGCCGCTGGTTTTCCTGGTCTTTTAAGGTTGAAAGAATGCTTTCAAACCCTGAACGAATTTGATCTTCTGACTCTTGGACAAATACTAAGAGCTGGTTAAGTTTTTGATCCAAGACCGATAAATTACGCGATGTTTGCAGGAAAGCCTTTTCAATGGCAATCTTTTCGCTTGCAAGGTCTGCTTTGGTGGCAGCATCTTC
>JAFGDX010000136.1 GCA_016931875.1 Prolixibacteraceae bacterium | reverse complement strand
CGGCAGGCCATTGAAGATGGGGTGGACGAAATTGACATGGTGATGAACATTGGCAAATTTCTGGCAGGCGATTATCATTATGTGGTGGAAGACATTGAAGCGGTGGTAAATGTTGCCCACGACCAGGGAATTCCGGTAAAAGTAATTCAGGAGAGCGGGTTCCTGACACCCGGGCAGATTGAAAAAGCCTGTGAACTGTCGTTTCTGGCAGGTGCCGATTTTGTAAAAACATCCACCGGATTTGGCCCCGGAGGTGCAAAACCTGAATACATCGATATCATGCTAAAAACCGTTGGCGGGAAAATGAAAATAAAAGCGTCAGGCGGAATTCGTACCTGGGACGAAGCAGTGGCTTTTCTGCAACAGGGGGCACACAGGCTCGGCATTGGCTCAACCGAAGCGGTGCTCAGCGGCGCCACGGCCACCGGCGATTATTAACATTTTCGGACTGGTTCATTTGGTAATTTGCAAAATTCAGGCATCTTTGTAGTCCTTTTGAAAGGCAGTAAGAATGTATTTTTTAGACGGAGATCGACTTTATATTAAACCGGAAAACAGTTGTAAATCGTTAGACAGCCAGATTGATAACTGTTTGCAACAAATCAGAAAGATAAATTCAGGGAAAAGAATTTTTAAACTGAATTTTTTTGTCGATACCAGTTCCCGGGAGTCGTACGCCAAACTAAAACAAAACCTGAGTAATCAGGTCAAAGAATTGTTCTCAGGCAATATTCTGCTCGGTTTTTTCGCCCAACCGCCGTTAACCTGTAAAATTATTGTAGAGGCTTTTTATTACGATTATTCGGTTTGGAAAGCCGAATTTGATACCAGTAAGTATGGCAGCACCGTTTTATTCCGGAAAGATACGACGGGGGTTTTGGTTGGGAATGTACAGGCCGATTTGGGTGAAGGTTGTAAAAAAAATGCAGAACAGGCTTTTTATGAACTAAACCTCTTGTTTGAAAAATACCATTTTCCTGTTCACTCCATCATCAGGCAGTGGAATTATCTGGAAGATATCCTGGGTTTTGACGGCGACCAGCAGCGTTACCAGGAGTTTAACAACATCCGCTCGCAGTATTACGGCAATGTTTTTGAAAAAACCGGTTATCCTGCCGCCACCGGAATAGGAATGAACAGCGGCGGGGTGATCATTGAATTTGTGGCCTTAAAATCGGATGAAGCCCTTACAAAGCCTGTTGATAATCCCGGGCAGGTGGCGGCACACCATTACAGTAAGCAAGTGCTGGTGGGCGATGAATGTGTATTAAAAACCACCCCCAAGTTTGAGCGGGCCCGCTACCTTGAACTGTTGGGCAAAAAAATGATTTTTATCTCCGGAACCGCTTCCATCATCGGAGAAAAAACGGTGGGCCTTGATGACCCGGAAGAACAAACCAAAGTTACCATTCAAAACATTCAGCGATTGTATTCGGTAGAAGTGCTGGAAAAAATTGCCGGTAAAAACACAGTGGCCCGTTACGGCCATGCACGGGTGTATATAAAAAACCGAAAGGATTTTCACACCATAAAAAGAACCTTTCAACGTTTCTACGGAAACCTTCCGGTGGTGTACATTGTTGCGGATATCTGCCGGAATGATTTACTGGTTGAGATTGAAGGGAAAGTGATTCTGGAATAAAAGCGCGATTGCCATTCCGGCCAGTGAACACCTCGAAATCTTTTGCAAAACGAAAGATTTTTCTCTTCGTTCCTCCGGTTCGTAATGACAATCACAATTATAAAATTGATTTAGAATTTAAAATCAATACCCGCCATAAAATGGGTTCCGGCTTGCGGAAAGTAGCCATCCATGGCAAATCTTTCTCCGCCAAAAATATAGGAATACACCCAGGCATTGGATTCATATTCTTCATTCAAAAGATTATTGACCATAAAATGGAGAACAATTTCATCAAACAAACGGGCTTTAAAAGCAAGATCCATTTTCAGGTTGTTTACAAAATACGCATCCAGTGCACGCTCGTTGCTTGATGTGTTATCAATGTATTGTTTTCCTACATACGATGACACAAAGCTGATATTGAAATTTTTTGCAGGGGTGAAAATCAGCTGGCTGTTGGCGCTTATGTTTGGCGAGAAAGCCAGGTCGGTGGTTCCCAGGTCAAAAGCCTGTTGTCCGCCATTGTCCCAGTCGTCAACATATTCCGTAAAATTGTTTATTTTATTTTGGCTGAAAGTAGCATTGGCATTCCACAGCAGGCGGCGTGCTATTTTCCATCCGCTTTGCAGTTCCAGTCCGGCGCGGTAACTTTTATCCACGTTCACCATAATACCGGCACCCACATCGTTGATTTCGCCGGTTAAAACCAGTTGGTCTTTGTAATTCATATAATACAGATTGGCACTGGCCGTAAAATCCGACGATTGGTAGGAATAGCCCATTTCCCAGTCGTGAAGGGTTTCGTGCACCGGTTGTTTTCCTCCCGGTTCGGCATCTACATAATTAGCGCGGTTGGGTTCACGATGTGCCACTGCAAAAGAAATATACAATTTTTGGTTGCTTGCCGGTTCGAACCACAATCCAAATTTTGGGTTGAAAAAATGAAAATCGTGGTTTTGAGTAATATCTCTCAAATCATCGTCAATTCCGTCGATGGAATAATCGATTTTGCGGTATTGCATATCGGCAAAAAGATACAGCCCTTTGGCCACCTGTGCATTGTATTTTGCATACACATTAAAGTCTTTTTTGAGCCCTTTGCTTCGGTACCATTCATAATTGGGTTTTACCTCACCCAAATATTGTCCCCAGATAACATTTCCGAAGTGGTCGCCGTCGTAGGTATTCCAGCCGCCGCCCAGGGTAAAATCGCTGCTTCTTCCGTGGTAGTTCAGGGCATACACAAAACCATAAAAATGGTTGTCGAGCCACTTGCGGTTCACCAGGTCGGTTGAAAACACGGTATCAGCTCCCACAACCGGGTAGTTGAGGCGGTAATCGGCAAAATCTTCATCCGGCTCATAGTTTTCGTAATATCCGCGGCCGTGCCTGTAATGAATGGCAGCGTTTAAATGCAACTTTTCATTCATTTTGTGTGAAAAATGAAGGTGGTAGTAATCCTGCTGGTAGTGGTCGATTTGGTTTTCGTAGGTGTAATAATTGTAGGTGCGGCTGTCGGAACGAATCATCTCTTCGGTTTGTTCCGGCGTGTATAACCAGTGGTCGGCATAACGTTGCATTCCTTCCGTATCATTCTTCAACCGAACCGACGGAACACCCCACCATGACTGGTAGGTTTCTTCCAGCCCCGAAAAAATGTTCAGTTTCAAAATGGTATTTTCTGAATAATACCCACCCGAAACAAAAAACGATTTCAGATCGGAAAAGGCGCGGTCAACAAATCCGTCGGACGACACTTTTGAAAGGCGCGCATCAAAGGTAAAGGTACCGTTTATCAGGCCGCTTCCGGCTGAAACTGTGTTTTTGAAAGTGTTGAAAGAACCCGCTGCGGTTTTGTATTCGGCATAGGCATCTTTTTGCAGGGTGTTGGTTTGTAAATCGATGGTGGCGCCAAATGCCGCAGCCCCGTTGGCTGATGTTCCCACCCCGCGCTGAATTTGCACATTTTCGAGCGATGATGCCAGATCCGGAATATCAACAAACCATGTCCCGTGCGATTCGGCCTCCGAAATCGGGATTCCGTCGATGCTTACATTGATCCGGTTTAAATCGGTCCCCCTGATACGAAAATTGGTGTAGCCAACTCCGGCGCCCGCATCTGAGCTTGTTACAAAAGAGGGACTTAGCTGGAGCAGATAGGGGATGTCCTGTCCCAGGTTTTTGCTTTCCAGTTCCTCCTGTGTCACATTGCTGAAAGTCATGGGGGTTTTTTCTTTGGCGCGGGTAGCCGAAATCAGAATCTCATCCGTCATCACCACATTGGCTTGTAACCCAATTTCAATCTCTTTGTTTGAATCGAGGTTGATTTGAACTTCTTTTGTTTCAAAACCAATAAATGAAACTTTTAGTGAATAATCCCCGGGTTTCAGGTTCCGGAAAACAAAACGCCCCTCGCTGTTGGTGGAAACGCCGTAAAACGTGTTCTCAACAACCACGCTGGCACCGGTCAGAGCTTCGCCATTGCCGGTAACAACACCGCTCAGCTGGTATTGCGCAAATGTTGCCAAAGCCATTAACTGCCAAAGCAGCAGTAAACTTAATTTTCTCATTTTAAAACTTAATTTGGTTAAAAACTAACCAATGGAGTGGGACGAATCCCTTTTTTGCCCTCCCTTCGCCGGCATTATCCGGATCAGGTTCTGTGGGTATGATCTCAGCCCTAAAATATTTTAGGCACCCCATTGCATACATATCGGGTCAAAGTTAAAAAGGATATTTGAAAGGGGCAAACTTTACTTTGAAGTTTCTACCAATCCTGGCAGGAAGAAGGTGATGGTTGTTCCTTCATTTAGCTGGCTTTTTACCTCTATTTTTCCGTTGTGAAATTCAACAAATTCTTTACAAAGGGCCAAACCCAGACCGCTCCCTTTTTCATTTTCGGTTCCTCTTGAGGTTTCATTAAACTCATTTAGGAAAAGTTCTTTCGAAATCTCTTCCGGCATTCCCACACCATTGTCGGTAACAGAAATTTCCAGTTCATTTTTGGTTTGCCGGGCTGAAATGTTGATTTTTCCCTCTCGTGGAGTGAATTTTATAGAGTTTGAAATTAAGTTCCGTAAAATAATGGTGAGCATATTTTTGTCAGCATTCCATTGGAGCGCTTTGGGAATGTGGGTTTCTATGGAAATACTTTTCTGAAATGCCTGTTCTTTTAAAAGGTTCAGCACTTCTGTGACCGTATTGCCGACCACAATTAATTCGGGGTTAAAACGGATGGCTTCGCGCTGAAGAGAAGCCCATTCAAGTAAATTTATCAGCAAATTATAGGTATTTAATGAAGAGTCATACAAATGGGTTGTATATTTTTCAATTTCATCAGGTGATAATTCACTGACATTCTCTTTTAAAATTGCTGCAAATCCAAGAATGCTGTTAAACGGGCTTCTTAAATCATGTGCAATAACAGAAAAAAACTTATCTTTTTGCCGGTTTATTTTTGTTAATTCCCGGTTTGTTTCGTCCAACTGCTTCAATGTGGTTTCCAAATTCTTTTTTTCTGTAATTAATTGTCTCTGCAGGTTATTGATTTCGCGGTTGAGAAGGAGCAATGTTTTGTTTTGCTCGTGAAGTTTTTCAAAATCTTCCCGCGCTAATATAAGAATCTGGTTCTCTTTTCTGTAAATGAGCGCTGGAAGCGAAATGTTGAATTCACTGTAGCTTCCAAAGGTGATGAATCCATCAAAAACGGGCTCTTTTTCTTTTAACGGATACAGGCATATTTTATCGAAACCGGGGTTCAACAGTCTTTCTTTTGGGGAGGATCCAAGCAATCTGCTCATTGGTTTATTCGCAAACAGCAATTTTCCTTCTATGGTAAAAACCGCAATGCTTAAATAATCGGTATCCACAACTGCATGAAGGATTTCCGGCTCCCAGTATTCAATAATTTTATTTTTAAGGCTGGAGTTCATAATTCAATGGTTGGAAAGACCCGGTTCAGTCGTTTTATTTGAAAGTTTTTCAAACAAGGGGATATTTACCTGCATCCATTCATAAAGCGGAATAATCTGCCGGTAAGATTCCGGGGAAAGTTCTCTCTTCAGAATGTGGAACCAGGAATTTAACTGTGCCGCCCAGTAATTTGCTGCAAAACCATGGTTTTGATAAGCTCTGAAAACCCAAAGAACCGTGTCGGTCAAAACTTCAGCATTTGGGTTTTTTAGAATTGAATGGATAAACCGTACATGGTTGGCATGATTGTCTTTCATCATTGCCAGGTTGTTTTCGCCAATTAACTCCTTCAAATCATGACGTTCACTCATACTTTTATTAATGCCGGCAATAAGGTATTCTGATTTTTCGCGGTATTCATTAACGGCATTTTTATCTGCAGCAGGAATTTTCCCGGCAGTTTCAGCCAGATATTTATAGTCCATGTTTGTATTGAATTAAAAAGTTTTCAATGGCATTGAGGTCTGGCAGGTAAGTAATACCCGGGTAGTTTGACAAAATTTTCAGAGCACCTCTTAAAAAAGCCTGCCCTCCAATAAGAACCTGAAGTTTTGGAAATTCAGAGCTGATTTGGTTAAGTGTTGACTCCAACGTGGGAAGATGAAAATAAATGCTGAGTGAAATGGCAACAAGCTGAGGTTTTACCATCCGGATGTAATTCAGCAGGTCATTTTGGGGTGTATTGGCTCCCAAAAAATATACATTCCACCCGTTCAATTCAAAAATATCGGAAACCATACGTGCCCCAATCTGGTGATGTTCGTTTTCGAGGCAGGTTACAACTGCTGTTTTTTCTGGTTTTTTTGATGTTCTGAGTTGAAGGTAAATTTCGTTCATAAGTGATTCAACGATGGCCGAAGCCAAATGCTCAGTTGCCACACTTATTTTATTTTGTTCCCAAAGTTCGCCTACTTCATAAAGAGCAGGTTTGAGAACTCTTTCGTAGATTTCTTTTACAGGAACCGACTCACTCATCATGTCAGTTACAATTTTTGAACTGGCTTTATGATTCCCGGAAAGCAGAGGTTTTAATATTGGATTTTCAGTTGCCATTTTTTTGGTTTGGCTAAAGATACAAATTGTGGTTTGACTTCAGATATCAGAAGAAGAAAAACCATTCTCCACCCGGTGAAGGAATTTTTCGAACGCTTGTCGGTGCCGGCCGCTTAAACGTGTGGGTTTCATGGTTTGCCGGTTGATAAAAAGCCCTTTTTGCCATCCGGTGGCACACAGTTCATGGTTTTCATTGTAAAAACGAAATTCCATGATGGCCGACGCATTGTTGAGTTTTGAAACCCACAATTCAATTTTTACCGAATTGTGCAGAAAAAACGGTTTTTTATAGCTGATGTTTGTTTCGGTTAAAACCGGAACAATCCCTTCTCCGGAATCTATTTCGGTTACCGGAAGATTCATTGCTTCCAGCAGTTTCATACGCCCGTTTTCCATCCACTGAATGTAAATGATATTGTTTACATGCCCCACAAAATCGATGTGGTAGGTATAAATCTTTTCTTCGTAAACCAGCTTTTCCATTTTTTTCGGGTTTGTATTTTTACCAGTGGTTTTCTTTTACTGTTTTTTATCCAGTTCAAAATAAAGGTCGGAGAATTTTCTTTTTTTCTGAATAAAAAATTTCCACATGATGCTTTTGCTGTACACTTCGCGATGATCTTTTACCACCATCTGCCGCTGAACTGCTTTTCTTTTGCGGATGAGTACGGGCAGCATTTTGTAAAAAGAGATGTGCGCTTTGAACACGGCCCAGAATTCAAGGAAATCAAATCCGGCAATAAATTTAACTGCAGCCACCCCGTCTAAAATCATTCTTGTAAAAAATATACGTTTGAATTTGTATTTGGGCAGATTTTTAAAAAGCATCCAAAGATTGTTTCTGAAGTTCAGGTATATTTTCTGGGGGCTTCCGTACGAGAGGGTTCCACCGCCCAGGTGAAAAACAATACTTTCAGGCTGGTACCACACTTCGTAGCCGAGGTTTTTTATCCGCCAGCACAAGTCAATTTCTTCCATGTGGGCCCAGAAATCGCTGTCGAGGCCGCCGGCTTTTTCAAATGCTTCGGCTTTTACAAACATACAGGCGCCGCTGGCCCAGAAAATAGGTGTTGCCGTGTTGTACTGCCCCACATCGGGTTCCATCTGGTTGAGGATGCGGCCACGGCAAAACGGGTATCCGTATTTATCGATAAAACCTCCGCCGGCTCCGGCATATTCAAATAAATGGGGCTTTTCGTAGCTCAGTATTTTGGGCTGAACGGCTGCCATTTTCGGATTGTTTTCAAAAAGCGAGAGGCATTTTTCCAACCAGTTGGGGGTTACCTCCACATCCGAATTCAGCAGAACAAAAATATCGGCTTTTATTTGTTGCAACGCGCGGTTGTACCCTTCGGCAAAACCGTAGTTTTTTCCCAGATCGATAATCTTTACCTGGGGGTATTTTTTTTGAAGATGGGCGATGGAATGGTCGGTCGAGCCATTGTCGGCTACATACAATTCAACCTGATTGCCCGTGGAATTTTTAATGACCGAAGGGAGGTAAGTGTCAAAAAGCTGAGCTCCGTTCCAGTTTAAAATAACAATGGCTGCTTTTGTTGTTTGAGTCATTGGATTCGGTTAGCTGGTGAGGAGTTTTGCAATAATAAAGGCCAGGTTTTCTTTTTCAAGTTTGGCAAGAATATCAGCTATTTTCGCGATTTTTTCCGCATTTTCGGAATGGGCCAGTGTTTCAATTTCTTTTAGCTGTTTCCCGGTTAATTCGTCCTGAAGTAATTCCCTTATTTTTTCCTGTTCCTTTTTGTTTTCCGGCAATCCCAGGCTTTCCAGTTCAGCCACCGATGCCCTGAGGATTTCATCGGCCTGCATTCGCACGGGGTCTTTGTCTTTTGTTTTTCCGGCGGCGGCAGTGTCGCGCAAACTCCAGCTCGAATAATCGTAGTGCAGTTCTTTTATCATTTTTATCCTGGAGCTCTCTTTCCCAAAAATCCGTTCCAAAAAAAGGATGGTGTGATTTTTCCAGGCTTCCAAATCAAAATCTTTTTCATCGAGCCGGGCAATTTGTTCTTTTAATAAGGCAATTTCTTTTTCGGCCATTGGTTTCTTTCTTTTTTGATATGGGTGCAATTTACAAAATCTGCCTAAAACTGAGTTGAATTTAACAGCTTAAACCGAAGGGGCAAAGCAGAATTTTCGGGTCACCGCGAAATTAATAGTTTGCCGCATGCATCAGTTAGCAGAGAAATCGTAAAAATTAAAAAGCATTTGCAGTTTTTTGCCTGTTTAAATTACGGAGAATTTGTTGTCATTTCCTAAATAGTGATTCACAATTCCAAAAAACTCAGGAAAATAGTTGTTGCTGGCTGCAATGATTTCGCCGCCATAAAGCCAGTTGTTTCCGCCGTTAAAATCGGAAACTTTCCCGCCGGCCTGTTGTAAAATAAAAACGCCTGCAGCCACATCCCAGGCGTGCAGGGCATGTTCATAAAAAGCATTAAAACGTCCGGCGGCCACATACGAAAGGTCGATGGCAGCCGAACCCAAACGCCGGATACCGCGGGTTTTTTTCATCAATTCCTTAAGTGCCTCCATGTACAAGTCGGTTTTTTCAAAATCGTAATACGGAAAACCGGTAGCGATGAGGGTATCTTCTGATTTTTGTGCGGTGGCAACTTTTATTTCTTTGCCGTTGGAATAAGCGGGGCTGTCTTTCCAGGCATAAAAAATCTCATCCCGGTCCACATCGTAAACCACGCCAAGAACAAGTTCATCGTTTTCGGAGAGGCCAATGCTTACTGAATAGGGTGTAATTCCGTGAATATAATTTGTGGTTCCGTCCAGCGGATCGACAAACCACTTGTATTTTTCGTTATTTGAACTTGCTGTTCCTTCCTCGGCCACAAATCCTGAACCGGGGATGAGCTGGCTCAATGCTTTCACAATTTGTTTTTCGGCATTTTTGTCGACATAGGTTACCAAACTGGCCACACTTTTGAGTTCCACATCATCCGATGATATTTTTTCGCGTTCGTTGCGGATAAAATTCCCTGCGTTTTTGGCCACTTCCTGAACGCTGAAGCATAGTTTTTTGTAATCCATCATTTTTGGTTTGAGGTAAAACTAATAAAAAAGATCACAGCTCTGCCGAAACATGGCCGTTTTGAAGAACTGATTTTAGTTTTACTTTTTTTAGTTCATTTATCCAATTATCGTTGTACGGGATTTCCACCTTAATATAATTTTCAGTGAATCCACTCATGTTTTCGCCGTTTTTTTGTGCTTCAAAAAGTACGGTTTGTTCTGAATGTAAATGTTTTTCATAAAAGGCCCGTAATTTTTTCTCTGAAAGGTTAATGTACATTTGTGTTCTGTGTTTACGGTCTTCCACATCAACCACCCAGGGGATTTTTAAGGCCTGGGTGCCGCTTCTTTCAGAATAGGTAAACGCATGCAGTTGCGAAATTTCAAGCCCGTTAATAAAATCATACGATTCCTGGAACAGTTTTTCTGTTTCGCCGTTGGTGCCGGCAATTACATCCACCCCTATAAAAGCATGGGGTACAATTTCGCGGATTTTATAAATTCGTTTGGCAAACAAACCGGTGGAATATTTTCGTTTCATGAGCGACAAAACCTCATCAGAACCAGCCTGCAACGGAATATGAAAATGGGGCATAATTACCTCCGACTGCGCCACCAGTTCAATAATTTCATCTTTCAAAAGGTTGGGTTCAATGGAGCCAAGGCGTAATCTTTTTAGTCCTTCTACTTTTTCAAGCGCTTTTAACAGGTCGAGAAAGTTTTCGCCGGTCGATTTTCCGAAGTCGCCAATATTAACGCCGGTCAGTATAATTTCTTTGAACCCTTTGTCAACCGCTTTTTTTGCTTCGGAAACGGTATTTTCAATGGTATCGTTACGGCTGCGTCCGCGGGCAAACGGAATGGTACAAAACGAACAGTAATAGTCGCATCCGTCCTGAATTTTTAGAAAACTCCGCGTCCGGTCGCCCCACGAAAAGGCTTTGTGGTAACTTTTTATGTTGGCAAGTCTGGTGGTTTGAATCTGGGTTTTCTCCTTTTTCTCCAGATTTCCGAGATAGGCAGGAATATGAAATTTCTCCTGTGTTCCGAGCACCCAGTCCACCCCTTCAATATGTCCTATTTCTTCCGGTTTTAATTGTGCATAGCAACCCACTACAATCACCATGGCATTTGGGTTTTTTTTGACAGCTCTTCGAATAATATTGCGGCTTTCCTTATCGCCCTGGTTGGTGACCGAACAGGTGTTAATTACATATACATCTGCTCTTTCCTTAAAATCCACTTGTTCAAATCCTACTTCCCTGAAACTGCCAGCAATGGTCGATGTTTCAGAAAAATTCAGCTTGCACCCCAACGTGTAAAAAGCAGCTTTCTTCCCCTTGTATTCCATCCCTTTAAAGTTGAATGATTCTAAATAGAGTGCAAAGGTAGAAAAAAGCTGCTTACTGCAAAGTTCCTATAATAAGTTGCTGGCCAATTCGGCGAGGTAACTGCGTTCGCCTTTTACCAGATTGATGTGTGCAAAAATTTCCTGGTTTTTCATCCGGTCGGTCATGTAAGCCAGTCCGTTTGATTTCATATCGAGGTAAGGAGAATCGATTTGTTGTAAGTCTCCGGTAAAAATCATTTTGGTTCCTTCGCCTGCCCGGGTAATAATGGTTTTTATTTCATGCGGGGTCAGGTTTTGAGCCTCGTCGATGATAAAGTAGGAGTTGGAAAGACTTCGCCCGCGGATAAATGCCAGGGGTGTAATCACCAGTTTTTCTTCTTTTTGCAGTTCTTCAATTTTCTGATACTCCTGGCTGCGCGGATTAAACACATGTTTTATCACCCCCAGGTTATCAAACAGTGGCTGCATATACGGATTTATTTTTTCGGAGGCATCGCCCGGAAGAAATCCCAAATCGCGGTTGCTTAATGCAACAATCGGGCGGGCCAGCAAAATCTGGTCAAAGTTTTTGTGCATTTCAATAGCCGCAGCCAAAGCCAGCAGGGTTTTTCCGGTGCCGGCTTTTCCGGTGAGGGCAATCAGCCTGATTTCCGGGTCCATCAGCACATTCAAACTAAAGGTTTGTTCTGCATTCCTGGGTTTTATTCCATAGGCAGTTTTCTTTTCTACCCTGATAATTCTCCCGGCTTTTGTGTCGTAGCGTGCCAGAACACTGGAGTTATTTCCTTTTAAAATAAAGCATTCATTGGCTTCCGGCTGGTATTTGTCCTTCATTTCTTCCACTGCAAAAGAACCTTGTTCATACAACAATTCAATCAGCCGGACATCAAAATTTTCGAGTGTTGTAATGGTTTTATCCAGTACATTTTCATCAGTAACCTGGTCGGTTTTGTAATCTTCTGCCTGAATACCCAGCGATTTGGCTTTCATTCGCAGGTTGATATCCTTACTTACCAGAATTACTTTCCGGTTGGGGTAATTTTTTGATGCGTGGTCGGCGATGGCCAAAATACGGTGGTCGGGAATATCTTCGCGGAATGAAGCTTTTAAATCGTCGGAAAAAGGTTTGCCGGTTTCAATCCGGAGTTTTCCTTTTCCTTTTCCGAGCGATTTTCCACCATTAAATAACTCGTCTCCCACAATTTCATCCAGCAGCCGGGTAAATTCCCGCGCCTGAAAATTGATGAGGTCGTTTCCCCGTTTGAATTTATCCAGTTCTTCCAAAACCGTGATTGGCAGAAGAATATCGTTGTCCTGGAACTGGTAAATACAGGTGTGGTCGTGTAAAATCACATTTGTATCCAGAATGAAGATTTTACTTTTACTATTTGCGTTCAACATACTTCAGATTATGAATTTTTTAAATGTAGAAAAATTCGCAGGAAAAGTACCGGTTCATTCCTATTTTTAATAAACTTGCAACGGTTAATAAATTTTTTTTTTGACATTGAACTACGCAGAAGTCCTCGACTATTTATACAACATGTTGCCCATGTACCAGCGAACTGGCCCGGCGGCATATAAAAACAACCTGGATAATACCATTTTGCTGGATAATTATTACGGAAATCCGCACCGGAAATTTAAAACCATACACGTGGCCGGAACCAATGGAAAGGGGTCGGTTTCGCACATGCTTGCGGCCATTTTTCAAAAGGCAGGGTATAAAACCGGGTTGTACACTTCGCCTCATTTAAAAGATTTCAGGGAAAGAATCCGGATAGATGGCGAAATGATTCCGGAAAATGAAATTATTGGGTGGGTGAAAGAATTCAGGAAGAGCAATAAATTGTGGAAAATTGAACCCTCTTTTTTTGAGCTGACGGTGGCGCTGACATTTGATTATTTTGCCCGCGAGAAAGTGGACATTGCAATTGTTGAAGTGGGGCTTGGCGGACGCCTGGATTCAACCAATATTATTACTCCCGAATTGAGTATTATCACCAACATCGGTTTGGATCACACAGCCCTTTTGGGCAACACGCTTGAAAAAATAGGAGCTGAAAAGGCAGGAATAATAAAACCGGGTGTTCCGCTTATTGCCGGAAAAACGCAGAAAGAAACGGAAAATATTTTCAAAAGAGTAGCAGAAAAAGCGGGCTCGGAAATCTATTTTGCCGATCAGGAATATCGGGTTGCCTATGCAATGCTTGATATGGACGGTAACCAGGTAATGACAGTGGAGAAAAACGGGGCAACTGTTTATTCGGGGGTAAAGCTGGATTTAACAGGGTTTTATCAGCAACAAAATTTACCGGCTGTTTTAAAAGCGGTTGAAGTAATGCAAAAACGGGGATGGGACATTTCGCAGCAACACGTTTTTGACGGCTTGGCCGTGACAGCGAAATTAACCGGATTAAGGGGCCGTTGGCAGATTATTGGTGCCAATCCGAAAATTGTTTGCGACACGGCCCATAATTTTGACGGAATGTTGCAAATAGTAAAACAAATTGAACAAACGCCGTTTAAAAATTTGCACATTGTTTTTGGTATGGTAAACGACAAAGAGCCTGATAAAGTATTGTCGATACTTCCGCAAAACGCAGGGTATTATTTTACAAAAGCAAATATTCCACGGGCACTCAATGAAAACATTCTTGCCAAGGCAGCCCGTCGGTTTGGCCTGGAAGGAAAGTGTTATTCTTCGGTAACCGAGGCATTTATTGCGGCAAGGAAAAATGCAGGCAGCCACGATTTAATTTATGTGGGAGGAAGTACCTTTGTAGTTGCTGAAATTTTATAGCTATTTTTTTGCATTTTTTTTGCAGAACTGAAAATAGGTTTTATATTTGCATCGCTTTTCCGAAAGGGAAGCACGTTCAGAAACAGACAATATATTAGGGAGCTTAGCTCAGCTGGTTCAGAGCACCTGCCTTACAAGCAGGGGGTCACTGGTTCGAATCCAGTAGTTCCCACTTAAAAACCAAGAAGTTACACGTTAACTGTCT